>DATEMD010000140.1:0-5327 GCA_035275845.1 Allostellaceae bacterium
TCGAGGATGAAGCCTTTGCCCTTCGGCAGCCGGTCGATGCGCGCGGCGATGAGGTCGACCATGATCTCGTCCGAGACCAGCTGGCCCGAATCCATGATCGCCTGGACCTTCTTGCCGAGCGGCGTGCCCGAAGCGCGCTCGGCCCGCAACATGTCGCCGGTCGACAGCTGAACCAAGCCGTACAGCTCTTCGAGACGCTTGGCTTGCGTACCTTTGCCGGCGCCGGGCGGCCCCAGCAGAATCAGATTCACCCGCTTCTCCCGCGGAGCTTCGCCTTCTTGATCAGGCCTTCGTATTGGTGCGCCAGCAGATGCGAATGGATCTGAGCGACCGTATCCATCGTGACACTGACGACGATCATGAGGCTGGTGCCGCCGAAGTAGAACGGCACCGAGTATTGCGAGCGCAGCAATTCCGGCAACACGCAGACGCCGGCGAGATAGAGCGCGCCGACTACCGTCAGCCGACTCAGGACGTAGTCGAGATATTCGGCGGTGTTGGTGCCCGGCCGGATACCCGGAATGAAGCCGCCGTACTTCCGCAGATTGTCCGCCGTCTCCGTCGGATTGAAGACGATCGCGGTGTAGAAGAACGTGAAGAACAAGATCAGCGCGCCGTAGAGCAGGATATAGAGTGGATGGCCCGGGCCGAGATAGGCCGCCACTTCAGCAAGAATGCCGGTTTGGTTGGTGCCGAAACTCACCACCGTTACCGGCAACAACAGCAACGACGACGCGAAGATCGGCGGGATCACGCCCGAAGTATTGAGCTTCAGCGGCAGATGCGACGCCTCGCCACCGAACATCTTGTTGCCGACCTGACGCTTCGGATACTGCACCAGGATCCGGCGATGCGCGCGTTCCATGAACACGATGAACGCGATGACCGCGACCGCGCCCGTCAGCAGCGCAATGATGAAGAAGGTCGACAGCGCGCCGGTGCGGCCGAGCTCCAACAGCGCCGCGAGGGCCGACGGCATGCGCGCGACGATGCCGGCCATGATGATGAGCGAGATGCCGTTGCCAACGCCGCGCGCGGTGATCTGTTCGCCGAGCCACATCAGGAAGACGGTGCCGCCGGTCATCGTCACCACCGCGGTCAGGCGGAAGAACATGCCCGGATTGGTGACCGCAGCGCCGGCACCGCTGTGCAGGCTTTCGATGCCGACCGCGATGCCATAGGCCTGGACCGCCGCCAGGAACACGGTGCCGATGCGTGTGTATTGGTTGATCTTCTTGCGGCCGAGCTCGCCTTCCTTCTTCAAGGCCTCAAGCTGCGGCGAAACCGCCTGCATCAGCTGAATGATGATCGATGCCGAGATGTACGGCATGATGTTGAGCGCAAAGATCGTCATGCGCCCGAGCGCGCCGCCCGAAAACAGATCGACCATGCCGAGAAGGCCGCCGGAATTGCGCTGGAACACGTCCGCCAACACCTGCGGATCGATGCCCGGCAGCGGGATATAGGTGCCGAGCCGATAAATGACCAGCGCGCCGAGCGTGAACCAGATGCGGTTCTTGAGATCGGTTGCCTTGGCAAAAGCGCCGAGATTGAGACTGGCGGCAAGCTGCTCGGCGGCGGAGGCCATGGGCGTTTAACCTTGCTGGGGTTGCGTCGCCGCCGGCGCCTTTGCCTTGACGGCGGGAAGAACGACCTTGCCCCCCAATTTTTCGACCGCGGCGACCGCGGCCTTCGACGCGCCCGCAACCTCGAGGGTCAGCGGCGCCTTCAATTCGCCTTTGGCCAGCAGCTTCACGCCGTCCCACGTCCGGCGCAGCACACCCGCCTTGACCAGATCCTCGGCTTTCACCGTGGCGCCCGACTTCAGCACACCCCGATCGAGCGCGCGCTGCAATCCGCCGAGATTGATGACGGCATAGCGCTTGCGGAAATCCTCGCGGCTGAAGCCGCGCTTAGGCAGCCGGCGATGCAGCGGCGTCTGGCCGCCTTCGAAACCGTTGAGTGCGACGCCGGTGCGCGCAGTCTGGCCTTTGCCGCCGCGGGCGCTGGTCTTGCCCTTGCCCGAGCCGATGCCGCGACCGCGCCGCTTGGCGCGATAATGGGCGCCGCGGTTGTCCTTGATCTCGTTGAGTTTCATTGTGCGCTCACTCGATTATCGCAAAACGCGAGCCGATCCCGCAATTGCGCCTTTACGACGCCGCTTCGACGCGCAGCAGGTGCTTCACGCGCTCGATCATGCCGCGCACCGCCGGCGTGTCGACGACGACGCGCGAACGGTGGCGCTTGTTGAGGCCCAGGCCCTTGAGCGTCGCCAGCGCCCAGTCCGGCCGGCCGATCGGGCTGCCGATCTGGACGATGCGGATGCTCTTGCCGCCCGCCGGAGCTGCGGCCTTTTTGCTCGGCCGCTTCGCCTTGGTCTGTTCGGCCATGCGCTACTCCCGCGCCTCGGCCGCCGCCGCGGCGCCTTTGCCCAGAATCTCGCTGACTTTCTTGCCGCGCCGTTGCGCGACCGTACGCGGGCTGACCGAATGGGTCAGCGCAGTAAAGGTCGCTTTGATCATGTTGTGCGGATTGGAGGTGCCGATGGATTTCGCGACGACGTCCTGCACGCCGAGCGCCTCGAAGATAGCGCGCATCGGGCCGCCAGCGATGATGCCGGTGCCCGGCTTGGCCGCCCGCAACACCACAACGCCGGCGCCGAAATGACCAACGATGTCATGATGCAGCGTCCGACCTTCGCGTAACGGAATGCGCACCAGGGCGCGGCGCGCCTGCTCGGTCGCCTTGCGGATCGCTTCCGGCACTTCGCGCGCCTTGCCCGCACCGTAACCGACGCGACCCTTGCGGTCGCCGACCACCACGAGCGCGGCGAAGCCGAAACGCCGACCGCCCTTCACCACCTTGGCGACGCGGTTGATGCCGACGAGCTTCTCGACGAATTCCCCTTCGGCCGCGCCTTCGTTGTCGCGGTCACGGCCGCGCGGACGGCGGTCGCGCGGCGGACGATCGCCACTGCCGTCGCTCTTGCGAGGCGGGCCACCAGCGGTGCGTGATCCAGGTGTGCGTGCCATGGTGCCTTCTTCCTAGAACTGCAATCCGCCCTCGCGGGCGGCGTCGGCCAGGGCCTTGACCCGGCCATGGAACAGATAGCCGCCACGATCGAAGACCACGGCGGTAACGCCGGCAGCCTTGGCGCGCTCGGCGAGCAGCTTGCCGACCGCGGTCGCGGCGTCCTTGTTGGCGCCGGTCTTGGCGCCTTCCTTCAGAGTCTTATCGAGGCTCGAGGCGGCGGCGAGCGTACGGCCGCTCAAATCGTCGACCACCTGCGCGTAGATGTGCTTCGACGAACGGAAAACGGTCAGCCGCGGCCGGCGCTGCGTCGTACGGCTGATGCGATAACGGACGCGCTGTTGGCGGCGGGTGAAAAGGTCGACGGTTTTGTGGCTCATCGGCGCACCTATTTCTTCTTCCCTTCCTTGCGCCGGACGGTCTCCGCGGCGTAGCGGATGCCCTTGCCCTTATAGGGTTCCGGCACGCGGAAGGCACGGATGACGGCGGCCACCTGGCCGACACGCTGGCGGTCGACGCCGGTGATGGTGACGCTGGTCGGCTTCTCGGCCGTGATCTTGACGTCGGCCGGGATCGGGAAGGCCACTTCGTGGCTGTAGCCGAGCTGCAACACCAGGTTTTTGCCCTGTACGGCGGCGCGATAGCCGACGCCTTCGATCTCGAGATTCTGCGTGAAGCCGCGGGACACGCCCGCGACCATGTTGTTCGTGAGCGCCCGCATCGTGCCCCAATGCATGCGGGCACGCTTTGAATCGGTCTTGGGCTCGAACGACACTTTGCCGTCCTTCACCGTGGCGTTGACCTCGGCGGACAACGGAATCGTGAGATTGCCGAGCTTGCCCTTGGCGGTGAGTTTGCCACCGGACACCTCGACCGTCACCCCTTGCGGGATCGCCACCGGATAGCGGCCAATGCGCGACATCGACGTAGCGCTCCTTAGAACACGCGGCAGAGGACTTCGCCGCCGAGATTGGCGGCGCGAGCCTCGTTGTCCGACATGACGCCCTTGGGCGTCGACAAAATCGAAATACCCAGGCCGTTATAGACCCGTGGCAGGTCCGAAATGCGCGAATAGACGCGGCGGCCCGGCTTGGAAATGCGGGTGATCTCGCGAATCACCGGCTCGCCATCGACGTATTTGAGCTCGATCGTGAGCTCGGCCACGCCGGGGCGGACTTCCTCGCGCGAATAGCCGCGAATGTAGCCCTCGCGTTGCAGCACTTCGAGCACGTTGGCGCGGATCTTCGACGCCGGCGATTGCACCGTCGCTTTGCGCGCTTGTTGGGCATTGCGGATGCGCGCGAGCAAATCGCCGAGAGGATCGGTCATCATACCGTCTGCTCCCTTACCAGCTCGACTTGACCATGCCGGGGACCTGTCCGGCGGAGGCCAACTGACGCAACGCGATGCGCGACAGCTTGAATTTGCGGTAATAGCCGCGCGGGCGGCCGGTCAGCTCGCAACGATTGTGGATGCGGACCGCCGACGAGTTGCGCGGCAACTCGGCCAGCTTGAGCCGCGCCGCGAAGCGCTCTTCCGGCGTCAGCGACTCGTCGTTCGCGATCGCCTTCAGCTTCGCGCGCTTGGCGGCGAACTGCTTCACCATCCGTTCGCGCTTGCGGTTGCGCCATATGGAACTGGTTTTCGCCATATCGCTGTCCTCAGTTGACGAAAGGCAATTGGAAGCCGCGCAACAGCGCCTTGGCTTCCTTGTCGGTTTTTGCCGTGGTCACGATGATGATGTCCATGCCGCGCATCGCGTCGACTTGGTCGTAATCGATCTCCGGGAACACGAGCTGTTCCTTGAGACCGAGCGCGTAATTGCCGCGACCGTCGAAGCTCTTGCCCGAAAGGCCGCGGAAGTCGCGCACGCGCGGCAGCGCGATGTTCACCAGCCGATCGAGGAACTCGTACATCTGCTCACGCCGCAAGGTCACCTTGCAGCCGATCGGCAGGTTCTCGCGCAGCTTCCACGTCGCGATCGATTTCTTCGACAGCGTGATCACCGGCTTCTGGCCGGTGATCGCCGCCAGTTCCTTGGCGGCGGCGTCGGTCTTCTTGGCGTCGACGACCGCGGTCTTGCCAACGCCCATGTTGACGACGATCTTTTCCAGCCGCGGAACCTCGAAGGCGTTCTTGTAGCCGAACTCCTTCACCAGTTCCGGCCGCACCACCTTATCGTAGTGCTCCTTGAGCCGGGTGTTCTTACGAGCTTCAGGCATCGAGCACCTCGCCGGATGCGCGCGCGACGCGCACCTTCTTGCCGTCGGCCAGGACCTTGAAGCCGGCGCGCGTCG
>DATEMD010000141.1:0-9715 GCA_035275845.1 Allostellaceae bacterium
GCCGCAGCCGAGCGCCAGGATCAGGTCGGACAATTCCTGGTTCTGCCGCAGGCGCTCGGCGCCGGCCGAGGCGACGTTGAGGATCTTGCCCCGCAGCGGCAGGATCGCCTGGCTCTCGCGCTGGCGCGCCTGCTTGGCCGAACCGCCGGCGCTGTCGCCTTCGACGATGAAGATCTCGGTGCCGTTCGGCGACGAACGCGAGCAATCGGCAAGCTTGCCGGGCAGGCGGAGCTTCCGCGTGGCGGATTTGCGATCGAGCTCCTTCTCCTGGCGCCGGCGCAAACGATCTTCCGCGCGCTGGATGATGGTCTCGAGCAGCGCGCGCGACGCGGGCGGATCGTCCGACAGCCAGTGGTCGAAATGATCCTTGAGCGCGGTTTCGACCAGGCGCTGCGCCTCGGTCGACGCGAGCTTCTCCTTGGTCTGGCCTTGGAATTGCGGATTTTTGAGAAAGAGGGAAAGAATCACGACCGCGCCGCTCATCGCGTCGTCGCCGGTGATCTGTCCGGCGCGGCGGTTGTTGGCGAGCTCGCCATAGGCTTTGAGTCCGCGCATCAGCGCCGCGCGCATGCCCTGCTCGTGCGTGCCGCCGTCCGGCGTCGGCACCGTGTTGCAGAATGAGGCGACGGTGCCGTCGTCGTTATCCTCGGTCCACGCGATCGCCCATTCGACGCGGCCGCTGCCGTTGAGCTCGGCCTCGCCTGCGAAAGTGCGCGGTGTCACCGTGTCGCGCTTGTCGAGCAGCGCCGTCAGATAGTCATTGAGTCCGCCGGGAAAGTGCAGCGTGTCTTCCTGCGGCACATCCTCGGGCCGCGGGATTTTCGGATCGCACTGCCAGCGGATCTCGACGCCGCGGAAGAGATAGGCCTTGGAACGCGCCAGGCGATAGATGTTGGCCGGACGGAAATGCGCGCTGTCGCCGAAGATCTCGGGATCGGGATGGAAGCGCACCACGGTGCCGCGCCGGTTGGTCGCGCCGCTGGACTTGAGCTTGGTCTTGGGCTTGCCGCGGCTGTATTCCTGCGTCCACAGCTTGCGGTCACGCGCCACCTCGACGGTGAGCTTGTCGCTGAGCGCGTTGACGACGGAAATGCCGACGCCGTGCAAGCCGCCCGATGTCTTGTAGGCGCTGCCGCCGAACTTGCCGCCGGAATGCAGCATGGTGAGGATGACTTCGAGCGCCGACTTGGTACGGAATTTCGGATGCGGGTCGACGGGTATGCCGCGGCCATTGTCGCGCACGGCGCAGCTGCCGTCGGCGTGCAACTCGATCTCGATGCGGCTCGCGTGGCCGGCCACCGCTTCGTCCATCGCGTTGTCGAGCGCTTCGGCGACCAGATGATGCATCGCGCGCTCGTCGGTGCCACCGATATACATGCCGGGGCGACGCCGCACCGGCTCGAGGCCTTCGAGCACCTCGATGTCCTTGGCGGAATAGGAGCCGGAGCGTTTGGTGGGCGCGGTCTCGAACAGATCGGGCGTGTCGCGCGTCTTGCGCGCGTGCGCGGGCGACATCGGCGCTATGCAAATCCGAGGGTGCGAATCACGCGCGGATAACAACATCTGGTGGCGGTCGAAGCAAGAGGCGTCTCGACGAATCGGCTATGATCGCGGGGCCAGCGAAGGAGATGCAAATGGCCAAGGCCCCTCACGAATCGCTGCCGGCGCGTGAGCCGACGCTGCGGGCGATCACCATGCCGGCCGACGCCAACGCGCGCGGCGACATTTTCGGCGGCTGGATTCTGGCGCAGATGGATCTGGCGGGTGGATCGGCAGCGGTGCGCCGCGCCAACGGCCGCGTCGCTACCGTTGGCATCGCCTCGATGAGTTTCCATCGGCCGGTTTTCGTCGGCGACGAAGTCAGCGCCTATACGACGGTGACAAAAGTCGGGCGGACGTCGATCACGATTGCCATCGAAGTCTGGGCGCGGCGCTTCGCCGGCGAGGAGACCGTCAAGGTCACCGAAGGCGTGTTCACTTACGTCGCGATCGACGCCGACCGCAAGCCGCGTTCGCTTCCGCCCGAAGTCTGACAAACGCCACCGAAATCTCACACCGGCGTCGCGGCATGAGGCGTTAGCGTCGCCGAACCACACACAGTGGAGTTACGCATGACCGGAACGACGGACAAGGTAAAAGGCGCTGTGAAGCAAGGCGTCGGCAAAGCAACCGGGGACAAAAAACTCGAACGTGAAGGCCATTTCGATAAGGCGAAAGGCCACGCCAAGGATGTCGCGCACGACATCAAGAAGGGTGCGGACAAGGTGCTCGAACACGCATCCGAAGGCATTTCCGATGCTGCGGACGAGATCGACGAAGAGGATTGATGGGCGCACCATCGCCCGCGACGAGAAGGCCGCACCGCATGGTGCGGCCTTTTTCGTCGGTGCCGTTCAGTGCGACCCGAGCGGTGGCGGCGGCACGTCGGTCGGCGGTGGCGCAATGGGCAGCGGCGGCTCTTCGACTGGCGGCGGTACTTCCGGCGTCTCGCCGGGATCGGGCTCGGCCGGCGCCGGCGGATTGCCCGGCGGTTTCGGCTTACCCGGTTGCTGCGCGTGCTGCGGCGCCTGCATTGGCATCATGTCCGGATAACGCGGGGCGGCGGCGGTTGTTCCGTGGTTATGCCGGCAGCAGGTCGACGAACCAGAAGCCCTTGGTCGTGCTGGGGCCGGGCGCCGCTGGCACCGGGATCGCCGGACCGTTCGTCGCCACGGCGGCCGGCGCAGGATCGAGCGGCCGATAGACTTTCTCGCCGAGCTTGAATTCGACCGGCGCGCGGAACACCGGCCCGTCCCAGACAAAGCTATGGTATTCGCCGTTCTCGCCGCATGGATCGACGCCGTCGGGCAACGTCGCGAAGAACGCGGCGCTCATGTCGCGGCCGACATCTTCTTCGCCGAGCATCGCGTCGTTGGCGCAGCACAGCACCGCGCGGAAGCCGCGTGCGACGAATTCCTGCGCCAGTTGCGTGGTATTGGCCTGCCACAGCGGGAAGGTGCCGCGCAGGCCGAGCTCGGCGAGCAGGTTTTCACGCCATTGCCGCAAGTCGGCGAGGAAGATGTCGCCGAACGCGACGATCTCGACGCCGCGCTCTCGCCACGCGCCGAGCGTTTGGCGTAACGCCGCGACATAGGCCTCGTTGGTGCCCGACGGGCCGACATACATGGTGTCGAGCGGTAAGCCGGCGGCACGCGCCTGCGCCGCGACCAGCTCTTCGCGTACGCCGTGCATCGAGACGCGCCGATATTGCGAATTGACCGTGGTGATCAGCGCGACGATCTCGACTTCGCCGGCGCGGCGCAAACGGTCGAGCGCCAGGCCGGAATCCTTGCCGCCGCTCCAAAACAAGACTGCGCGCGGCTTCATCGTGCGGCTTGGAAGATCGCCTTCGGAATCATGGCGTGGATGCCTTTGACGCCGTCGACGTTTTGCGTGACCTCGAAGTCGATCGCCACGCTGGCGAGCGCATAGGCGTCGGCCGGATCGAGGCCGTGCACCTCGCCGAGGAACTTGATCGTCTCGCGCACGGCGATGCGCATCGCTTCGTCGAGGCTTTCGTGCAGGCCCATGGTGATCCAATGCGTCGCCGTCTCGGCACGCGGTAGGCTCCAGAATTTTTGCTTCAGAAGTTCAAGCCGGAAGGTGCCGGTGAGCGACGTCTCGATCGCCGTCAAATTGACCTCACCGTCGCCTTGCGCGGCGTGGCCGTCGCCAGTCATGAACAGCGCACCGGGAACGTGCACCGGAAGATAAAGCGTCGATCCGGCGGTCAGCTCATTGAGATCGATGTTGCCGCCGAACGGGCCCGGCGGCGCCGAATTGAGCTTGCCCAGCGTCAACGCCGGTCCGGTCGCCATGATGCCGAAGAACGGCTTGAGCGGAATCGCGATACCGGGCGTGAAGCGCGCGACGCGCGCCTCCATATCGAACGGGATGACGAGGCTGCGGTTGAGGGTGAACTCCGCCGGCAGGGTGCCTTTGCCCATGCGCGCCGAATTGACGCCGTATGGCACGCGCGGCTCGGCCGCCAGCACGTGCACGGCCAACACGTCGCCGGGTTCGGCGCCGTCGATGTAGATCGGCGCGGAGACGATGTGCGGTCCGGCGCCCGAATGCTGCACCTTGGCGTAGATCGCCACGGCGTCGGCCAGTACCTCGGCCTTGGGGATGCCGAAGCGCTTGAAGAAACCGACCGGATCGCCTTGGTCTGCGAGCAGACCCTCGTGCGAGACCGTGTCGATCGTGACGGTCGCACCGGGCTCGACGCGCAAAACCGGCTCGGCCGCGCTCGACAGGTAGCCCCAGTGCACGGTCTCCGGACCGGATTTGACGTGGAACGCATTGTCGCCGGTTTGGCGCACCAAGCCGGCCTTACGCGCGCGCTTGGCGAGCGCATCCGATACGTTGCCAACGGCGGCCGTCGGCTTCGCCTGGCGTTCCGATGAATCGTCGGCGGCAAGGAAGTCGTGCATGGCGCGCGACTGGAGACCCTTGGCGAGGAAGGCGCGCTCGTCCGGCCCGATCAGCGCCAGGCGCGACAGCTCATCGATGAAGGCGTCGAACGGTTTCGGTCGGGCGCGCGCGGGCGCGCGCTTACGCGGTGGCGAGGACATCGGCAACCCCGGAACAGACGGCGGGAGCGGCGTCGTTGCCGCTCCACGCCTTTAATCGCAACTCAGCTGGATTGCAAATGCCGCCGGCGCATCGACCGCAACGCCGTTATCGCCAGAATTGCCGTCAGCGCGTCGAGGCAAATGACGACGACGAACACCGGCGCCCAGCCGCCGGACAATTGCTTCAGGAACGCCGCCGCCGGTCCGCCGAGGATCGAGCCGACGCCCTGCGCGATATAGAGGAAGCCGTAATTGGTGGCGGCAAATTTCGGCCCGAACGTGTCGGTCAGCGTCGACGGGAAGAGCGAGAAGATCTCGCCCCAGCCGAAGAACACCAGGCCGGTCAGCACGACGAACATCGCCGGATTATCGAGGAAGGCGAACAGCACGAGGATGGCGGCCGCTTCGAGCGCGAAGGCCAGCGCCATGGTATATTCGCGCCCGATATGGTCCGACACCCAGCCGAAGAACGGCCGCGTTAGGCCGTTGGTCAGGCGCGATAGGGTGAGCGACAGCGGCAGCGCCGCCATCCCCAGCACGAGAACGTCCGCCACCTTATATTGGTGCGCGAACGGACCGACGTTCGACACCACCATCAGCCCGCTGGTGGACATCATCGTCATCATCACGAACAGCAGATAGAAGATCGGATTCTTGAGCATCTCGCGCGGCGTATAGCTGCGCTTCGATTGCAGCTCGCGCCGCGCAGTTGCGGGATCGAAGCCCGTCGGCAGATAGCCTTCGGGCGGGGTGCGCAGGCCTTGCGCGGCGACGATGCCGATCACGCCCTGGATCACGCCCCAAACCAGCAGCGTGTGCTGATAGCCGGAGTCCTGGATCATGTGGGCGATCGGAAAGCTGGTGAAGATCGCGCCGAAGCCATAGCCGGCGGCGGCGATGCCCGCCGCCAATCCGCGCCGGTCGGGGAACCAGCGCACCATCAAGCCGATGATGCCGACATAGATGATGCCGGTGCCAAACCCGCCGACGATTCCATAAGTGAAATAGAGCGCCCAGATGTTGGTGACGAAGGAAGAGAGCACCCAGCTGCCGCCCGCCATCAGCGCGCCGATGCCGATCAGCAGGCGCGGACCGAAGCGATCGACGAGATAGGCCTGAAACGGCGAGAAAAAAGTCTGCAGGATGATGAGTAGCGAGAACGTCCACTGCAATTCGGCGAGCGTCGTGCCCATCGCCTGGTTGAGCGGGCCGGTGAATAGCGTCCAAACATATTGCGGGCTCGAGATCGACATCATCACGATGAGGCCGAGCACGAGCTGGCCCCAGCGATAACCCGCCGACTGCAATCGCACCGATGAAACGGTTGCCATAGCATCCTCCCCCTGAAACGGCTTGTTATTCGCCAAGCTTATCAGCCGCGGATAGGGTCAACAACGCCACCGAATCGGCAAAGAAAAACCCCGCCGGAAGGCCGGCGGGGTTGGGTTTTAGGTCTAAGCGCGCGTGAGGCTCAGACGCTGTAATACATCTCGAACTCGATCGGATGCGGTGTGTGCTCGAATTTGTGCACTTCCTCCATCTTGAGATCGATGTAGGACTCGACGAAGTCCTTGGTGAACACGTCGCCTTTGAGCAGGAAGGCGTGGTCGGCCTTGAGGCTTTCGAGCGCCTCGCGCAACGAACCGCACACGGTCGGCACGCCCTTCAATTCTTCGGGCGGCAGGTCGTACAGGTTCTTGTCCATCGGCTGGCCCGGATTGATCTTGTTCTGCACGCCGTCGATACCGGCCATCAGCATCGCCGCGAAGCCGAGATACGGGTTGGCGGCCGGATCCGGGAAACGGACCTCGACGCGCTTCGCCTTCGGGCTCGCGACGATCGGAATACGGCACGACGCCGAACGGTTGCGCGCCGAGTAGGCGAGCAGCACCGGCGCTTCGAATCCCGGAATCAGCCGCTTGTAGCTGTTGGTCGTCGGATTGGTGAAGGCGTTGATCGCCTTGGCGTGCTTGATGATGCCGCCAATGTAATGCAACGCGAAGTCCGACAGATCGGCGTAGCCCGAACCGGCGAAGAGCGGCTTGTCGCCTTTCCACACCGACTGGTGCGTGTGCATGCCCGAGCCGTTGTCGCCTTTGATCGGCTTCGGCATGAAGGTCGCCGTCTTGCCGTACTGGTTGGCGACCATGTGGATCACGTACTTGTAGATCTGCATCTGGTCGGCGGTCGTCACCAGTGTCGAGAATTCGAAGCCGAGCTCGTGCTGTGCCGGCGCCACCTCGTGGTGGTGCTTCTCCACCTTGAGGCCCATGTCCGCCATGGTCGACAGCATTTCGGAACGCAGGTCGTACGTGCTGTCCACCGGCGCCACCGGGAAATAGCCGCCCTTGACCGGCGGGCGATGGCCGGTGTTGCCGTCGGGCAGCTTGCGGTCGCTGTAGTAGGGACCTTCCTCGCTGTCGACGACGTAGAACTGCGTCTCCATCGACGACTTGAAGCGCACGTCGTCGAACACGAAGAACTCGGCCTCGGGACCGAAGTATGCCGTGTCGCCGATGCCGGTCGAGGCGAGATACTTCTCGGCCTTCTTGGCGATCGAGCGCGGGCAGCGCGCATAGGGCTGGCCGGTCAGCGGCTCATGCGTATCGCAGAAGATCGCGATCGTCGTCTGCGCGCAGAACGGGTCGAGCACCGCGGTGCCGAAATCCGGCATCAGAAGCATGTCGCTCTCGTTGATCGCCTTCCAACCGGCGATCGACGAACCGTCGAACGCGATGCCGCCTTTGAGCAGGTCGTGGTTCACCGACTTGATGTGATAGGTCAGGTGCTGCCACTTGCCGCGCGGATCGGTAAAGCGGAAGTCGACGTATTTGGCGTCGTGCTCCTTGATCATTTCCATGATCTTTTTCGGATCGGACATCGGATTCAGTCTCCCGTTCGTGATGGTTTGTTCTAATGGCTGGTTCCGGCCAGCAGGGCCGCGAAAGGCGTCAACCTAGCGGGCCCTGGGCCGTAAATCGATGGGTTTGCGGCGGCTCAGATCGCGTCTTTGCCCTTTTCGCCGGTGCGGATGCGGATCGCCTCTTCGATGGCGGTGACGAAGATCTTGCCGTCGCCGATGCGGCCGGTATGGGCGGCGTGCTGGATCGCCTCGATGGCGCGCGGCACCAGGGGATCGTCCATCACCACCTCGATCTTCACCTTGGGCAGGAAGTCGACGACGTACTCGGCGCCGCGATAAAGCTCGGTATGGCCCTTCTGCCGGCCGAAGCCTTTGGCCTCGGTCACGGTGATGCCCTGGATGCCGACCTCGTGCAGCGCTTCCTTCACCTCATCGAGCTTGAAGGGTTTGATGATTGCTTCGACCTTCTTCACGGGATACCCCCTCTGTTGCCGTCTGCGCAAAACCGGCGTCCGCGCGGCCGCCGATTCACTCCTCGCCGCGTATAAAGCATGAGGCGTGCCACAGTTCGCCATGCCGGCTCCATGGCAAACGCTGCGGCAATCCTGTGGATAAGAACAACAAGACCAAAAAATAGGCAAGAGTGCACGATTAGCGGGCAGACGCGCGCCGATTGTCCTGCCGTGCCAGCCACGCGCCAAGCCGCGTCATCGCTTCTTCGATCGCGTCGCGGCTGGCGGCATAAGAGAAGCGCACGAAGCCTTCGCCGAAGGCGCCAAAGCTGGTGCCGGCGACCGTCGCAATGCCGGCTTCGTCGAGCAGGCGACGTTCGATTTCGCGCGCGCCCATGCCGGTGCCGCTGATGTTCGGGAATGCGTAGAACGCGCCACCCGGCGTGGCGCAGCGCAATCCCGGCAGCCGGTTGAGCGCGGCGACGATCACCTGGCGGCGTTCGGCGAAAGCACGGACCATCGCATCCACCTCGGTCCGTGGTCCGGTAAGTGCCGCAAGGCCTGCATACTGCGCCGCCGCATTGACGCAGGAATAGGAATTGATCGCCAGGCGCTCGGCCGCGCCGAACAGCGCCGCCGGCCACACGCCATAGCCGAGCCGCCAGCCGGTCATCGCATACGTCTTGCTCCAGCCATCGAGCAGGATGACGCGGTCGGCGATCGACGGATAAGCGAGCAAGCTGACATGACGCGCGCCGTCGTAGAGAATCTCGCCGTAGATCTCGTCGCTCAACACCGCGACTTTGGGAAAGCGCTCGAGTCCGGCGACCAGCTTGTCGATCTCCGTTTTGGGCACGACGCCGCCGGTCGGGTTGGCGGGGCTGTTGATGATGATAAGGCGCGAGCGTTCCGTCAGCTTGGCGAGCACTTCGTCGGCGCTGAACGAGAAGCCTTTCGATTCATGCAAATCGATCGGCACCGGCGTTGCGCCGGAAAAGCGGATGACGCTTTCGTAAATCGGAAAGCCAGGATTGGGATACAAAATCTCGGCACCGGCTTCGCCGAACATCATGATGGCGAAGAACATCGTCACCTTGCCGCCCGGCACCACCAGCACGCGGTCAGGCGGCACGTTGACTCCGTGGCGCCGGTGCAGATCGGCGGCCACCGCTTCGCGCAGCTTAGGAATGCCGTTTGCTGGCGTATAGCCGTGATGGCCATCGGCGAGCGCCTTGCGGCCGGCTTCGACGATGTGCGGCGGCGTCGGAAAATCGGGCTGGCCGATGCCGAGATTGATGACGCTGCGTCCTTGCGCCTCGAGCGCCTTGGCGCGAGCCAGCACCTCGAACGCGCTCTCGGTGCCCAGGCGCGACATGCGCCGCGCCATGACGAGGGATGTGGTCATCGTGTCATCCTAGCGCGGTCGTACGCGCGCCGACCATGCGCATGCCATGCGCCAGACCCGCGCATGAGGCGGATGCGGAAGCGGCAGAAGCGCGGGAAAATGGGGCGAGTGACCGGATTCGAACCGGCGACATCCAGAATCACAATCTGGCGCTCTAACCAACTGAGCTACACCCGCCACACCACTGCGGTCCTAGCGCGAAGGCCTTCGAAACGTCAAGTTAGAGTATCCTCTCAAAGTCATGAATCCGACCGATCACGCGTTGTTGACTCCGGCCGAAATGGCGGCGGCCGACCGGGCCGCCGTCGCCGGGGGCGTCGCCGGCGCCATCCTGATGGAGGCGGCGGGCCGCGCCGTGGCCGAAGCGGCGATGCGGCGGTGG
>DATEMD010000142.1:0-30920 GCA_035275845.1 Allostellaceae bacterium
TTTTGCAGCCGTGCGTCGGATTGCTTCGCCGCGGCGAGCGCACGGTCCGGCGTCTCCACCAGATAGGCCTTGAACGGCCGCGCCGCTTCCATCGACTTGATGTAGGCCGTGGTCAGCTCGTGCGCCGTGAACTCCTTGCGCCGTAACCGATCGCGCGCTTGGCCGATCGTCAAACCAATCAGGCTCACTCGACCACCTTGGGCACGACAAAAAAGCCGTTCGTGGTTTCCGGCGCATTGGCCAAGATCCGGTCGCGGATGCCACCGTCGGTGACTTTGTCGTCGCGCAGCGGCGGCCGCGCATGCGTCACGGCGGTCATTGCTTCGACGCCGGCAACATCGACGGCATCGAGCTGTTCGATCCAGGTGAGGATCTTCGACAACTCGCCCGCCAGCGCGTCGAGCTCGGCATCGGGCACCTTGATACGCGCCAGCGCAGCGATCCGCGCGACGGTGGCCTTGTCCAGTGCCATGGAGTAAATGTCTCCTCGGCTTCGCGAAAGCCGGTACTACCACCCGACATGCCGATCTGCAACCCGACCGACCTCAAAGCGCTGCTCAAGCCGGGCGCAAGACTGCTCGGATTGGATGTCGGCACCAAGACCATCGGCTTGGCCCTGAGCGACACGCGGCGCGTCATCGCCTCGCCGCTCGACACCATCCGCCGCACGCGCTTTCGCGACGATGCCCAGCGCATCGTCCACGAAGTGGAAAAACACGGCGCCGGCGGCATCGTCGTTGGCCTGCCGCTGGGCCTCGACGGCAAGCCGACGTCGCGGGTCCAGGGCGTCCGGCAATTCGCCCAAAACCTGCTCGCGGTCGTTGACCTGCCGCTGGCGTTCTGGGACGAGCGGCTGTCCACCGCCGCGGTCGAGCGCGGCATGATCGAAGGCGATCTGTCGCGCCGCCGCCGCGCCGAAATCATCGACCGGGCCGCCGCTGCCTATATTCTTCAGGGCCTCCTCGATCGAATCGCGCACGATTGATCCCGCATGCAAGGGCGCCTGCGACCGATTGCTCCTTTTATGTGCAAAGCTGCCGATTGCACATTGTGATGCGATCGATGATGCGCGAAAATTAAGCAGGTAAATCCGGAGGGCTCTCCTCCGGCAGAAACCGGGGGTTGAATTCATGCATTACGGCGTCGTTGCGGCCCGTTGCCGCCTTGCCCTGCTGTTGCCTGCGGTTCTCGCAGCCGTACTGGCCGCGGCGGCGCCGGCCTGGGCCGCGGACAGCGCCGCCATCGACAGCGGCAACACCGCCTGGGTTCTGGTCGCATCGGCGCTGGTCCTGTTCATGACGCTGCCCGGCCTCGGCCTGTTCTATGGCGGTCTGGTGCGCGCACGGAATCTCTTGTCCGTGCTCATGCACTGCTTCGCGATTTGCAGCGTCGTTTCGGTGATCTGGCTGCTCTACGGCTACAGCCTGGCTTTCGGCGACGGCGGCGCGCTGCTGGGCGGCCTCGGCAAATGTTTTTTCCGCGGCGTCGCGCACGCGGTTCATCAGCCGGGCATTCCTGAATATGTCTTCGCGCTGTTCCAGATGACGTTTGCCGTGATCACGCCGGCGCTCATCGTCGGCGCCTTCCCCGAGCGCGTACGCTTCAGCTTCGTCATTGGATTCACTGTCCTGTGGGTGACAATCGTCTATCTGCCGGTGGCGCATTGGGTCTGGGGCGGCGGTTGGCTGGCGCAGCGCGGCGTGGTCGATTTCGCCGGCGGCATCGTCGTCCATACCACGGCGGGAGTTTCGGCCCTGGTTGCCGCAATCATGGTCGGTGCGCGGCGCGGCTTTCCGCACAGCCTGATCCCGCCGCACAGTCCCGGCCTGACGATGGCTGGTGGCTGCATGCTGTGGTTCGGGTGGTTCGGATTTAACGGCGGCAGCGCGCTCGCCGCCAGCGACTTGGCCGCGTCGGCGATCCTCGCGACGCAACTGGCAGCGGCCACCGCATCGTTGACCTGGATGGTCATCGAATGGCTGCGCGCGGGTAAACCGACGTCTATCGGACTCGTCACCGGTGCGATTGCCGGCCTGGCGACGATCACGCCAGCGTCGGGTTACGTCGGGCCTGTCGGTGCGCTGATCATCGGCGTGGTTGCCGGATTTGTCTGCTTCTACGTTACCGGCTTTGTCAAACAGCGGTTGCGCATCGACGATTCGCTCGACGTCTTTGCCGTACACGGCGTCGGCGGCATGGTCGGCTCACTCCTGGTCGCGATCTTCGCGGCGGCGGTTTTGGGTGGCGCTGGCTACGCGCCGAACATGACCATGGGCGGTCAGCTCGTGGCGCAGGCAACCGGCGTCGCGGTGACGGCGGCATGGTCGGCGGTCGCGACCTTCGTCATCGTCAAGATCTTGGCTGTCGTCACCGGGCTGCGCGTCAGCGCCGAAGCCGAAAGCGACGGGCTCGATCTCGCCAGCCACGGCGAGCGTGCCTACGAACATGGTTAGGACGACCGGTCGGCAGGCGGCGCTACGCAAGCATCGCGGCTTCGGCCACGGTCCGGCTTGCCGTGCCGCGTCGCACCACCTATAGTCCCGACTTTGATGGACTCCGGCGCGGCCAACGACCTTTTCCCTCATCGCCATTTACTGGGAATCGAGGGACTTTCCCGCCGCGAAATCGTTTATCTCCTCGACCGTGCCGATTTGTACGCCAACCGGCCACGCGGCGCCGCGCCGCTGTCGGTGCTGCGTGGCCGCACGGTGATCAATCTTTTCTTCGAGAATTCGACGCGCACGCGCACCTCGTTCGAGCTTGCCGCCAAGCGGCTCGGCGCCGACGTGATCAACATGCAGGCGCAAACCAGCTCGATCAAGAAAGGCGAGACGCTCATCGACACCGCGATGACCTTGAACGCGATGCACCCCGATGCGCTGGTCGTCCGCCATCCGGAATCGGGCGCGGTGCAGCTGTTGTCCGAGAAAGTCGATTGCGCGGTAATCAACGCCGGCGACGGCAGCCACGAGCACCCGACCCAGGCGCTGCTCGACGCGCTGACCATCCGCCGTCGCAAGGGCCGGCTCGAAGGCCTGATCGTCGCGATTTGCGGCGACATCTCGCATAGCCGCGTCGCCCGCTCCAACATCTACCTGCTCAACGCCATGGGCGCACATGTGCGCGTGGTGGCACCGCGGACGCTGATTCCGCCAGCGATGGAGCGTTTCGGCGTCGAGGTGTTCTATGACATGAAGCGCGGCCTGACCGACGTCGACATCGTCATGATGCTGCGCCTTCAGACCGAGCGCATGCACGGCAGCTTCGTGCCGTCGATCCGCGAATATTTCCACTTCTTCGGCCTCGATTACGCCAAACTCGCCGTCGCCAAAGACGACGCGCTGATCATGCATCCGGGCCCGATGAATCGCGGCGTCGAGATCGACACCGAGGTCGCCGACGACATCGACCGCAGCGTCATCCGCCAGCAGGTCGAGATGGGGGTCGCCGTCCGCATGGCCTGTCTCGAAGCCCTGAACCGCGAGGCGCACACGCCGGCGGCACCATGACCGAACGCATCCTATTCACCAACGCTCGCCTGCTCGATCCGGCGAGCGGCATCGACCGCGCCGGCGATCTGCTGGCCGAGAACGGCATGATCGCGGCGCTCGGCCCGAACCTGGCGCGTGACGGACTGGGCGCGGACGTCCATGTCGTCGACTGCACCGGATGCTGTCTGGCGCCGGGCGTGATCGACATGCGCGTGCAGCTGCGCGAGCCCGGTGACGAGCATCAGGAAACGCTCGCGACCGGCGCCGAAGCCGCCATCGCCGGTGGCATCACGACGATGGCGATGCTGCCGAACACGACGCCGATCATTGACGAGCACGCGCTGGTCGAATTCGTCGGCCGCCGTTCGCGCGAAATCGGCAGCGCGACGATCCGCACCTATGCCGCCGCGACCAAAGGCCTCCAAGGCCGCGAGTTGACCGAATACGGGCTCCTGGCGGAGGCCGGCGCCGTCGCTTTCACCGACGGCGTGCGCGCCATCGTCGATGCGTCGGTAATGCGCCGCGCACTCTCCTATGCGAGTACGTTCGACCTGCTGATCGTCCAGCATCCCGAAGAGCCGAGCCTGAGCGCCGGCGGCGCCATGAACGCGGGCGAGATCGCGACGCGCCTCGGCCTCGCGGGCATCACGCCGGCAGCCGAGACCATCATGGTCGAGCGCGATCTCCGTCTGGTCGAGATCACCGGCGGCCGCTACCACGCGGCGCATCTCTCGACGGCCGGCTCAATCGACGCCATCCGCCGCGCGAAAGCGCGCGGCCTCGACGTGACCTGCGATACCGCGCCGCATTATTTCGCCCTTAACGAGACGGCGGTTGGCGACTATCGCACCTTCGCCAAGGTCTCGCCCCCCTTGCGTAGCGAAGAGGATCGCCGCGCCGTGATTGAGGGACTGAAGGACGGCACCATCGACGCCATTGCCAGCGATCACTCGCCGCAGGACCAGGAATCGAAGCGCCTGCCGTTTGCATCGGCCGAGCCCGGCATCGTTGGCCTCGAGACGCTGCTGCCGTTGTCGCTCGAGCTCTATCACAACGGCAGCCTCGGTCTGCTTCAGGTGATGCGCGCGCTGTCGCAGCGGCCGGCGGAAATCCTCCGGCTGCCGGTCGGCCATCTCAAGGCCGGCCAACCCGCCGATCTGACGATTTTCGATCTGGACCGACCGTGGCGCATTGACGTCGCGGCACTACGCTCGAAATGCAAGAACGCGCCGTACGACCACCGGCCGGTGCAGGGCAAAGTGATGCGGACCGTCATCGGCGGGCGCACGGTTTTCGGGCTCGAACCCTGAGTCCGCGCGGAACGCTGGTATGCCGCCATCGTCCGCGACGCTCAGCCTGTCCTGGCCGCTGCTGCTCTGCGCGGCGCTTGCCTATCTCGTCGGCTCGATACCGTTCGGTTTGATCCTGACGCGCATTGCCGGCTTGGGCGACGTACGCCAGATCGGCTCCGGCAATATCGGCGCCACCAATGTGCTACGCACCGGCCGCAAAGGCCTCGCGGCGGCAACGCTGCTGCTCGACGCCGGTAAAGGTGCGCTCGCGGTTGCCGTGGCGCGTGGCTTTGGCGGCGAGTTCGCGGCGGTCGCGGCGCTGGCCGTCGTGCTCGGACACCTTTTCCCGGTGTGGCTGCGGTTCAAAGGCGGCAAAGGCGTCGCCACGTCGGCTGGCGTTTTGCTCGCCTACAATCCGCCGGTTGCGCTCGCCACGATCGCGACCTGGCTGGTGATGGCGCTGCTCTTCCGCTACTCGTCGCTCGCCGCCCTGACCGCGGCCGTGTTGGCGCCGCTGTGGGCGTGGCTATTCGGACCGCGTGCGACGCTGCCGATCGCGGTCGTCGGTGCCATCGCGCTGCTCGTCGTTTTGCGCCATGCCGGCAATATCGGCCGGCTGATACGCGGCGACGAGAGCAAGATCCGCCTCGGACACAAGCGATGACCGGCCGGTCGACGCTGCCGCCGGCCGAACGGCTTGCGTGGCTGCGCCTGATCCGCAGTGAAAATGTCGGCCCGGTCACCTTCCACCAACTCGTGGCGCGCTTCGGCAGCGCGACGGCGGCGCTCGAGGCGCTGCCTGAAATCGCCCGCCGCGGCGGACGGGCCAAGCCGCTGACGATCGTTCCGGTTGCCGCGGCCGAGCGCGAGATCGAAGCCGTCGCGCGCCTCGGCGCACGCCTCGTGGCCCGCAGCGAGCCGGACTATCCGGCGGCACTCGCCGCGATCGATGACGCGCCGCCGCTGCTCACCGTTCGCGGCAAAGTCGAGCTGGCGGCGCAACGGGCGATCGCCGTCGTCGGTGCGCGCAACGCGTCCGCCAACGGTCGGCGTTTCGCGCGCGATATATCGGCTCAACTGGGTGCGGCTGGGCTAGCGGTGACCTCGGGATTGGCGCGCGGCATCGACGCAGCCGCGCACGAAGGCGCGCTCGACAGCGGCACCCTCGCGGTGCTCGCGGGTGGCGTCGACACGATCTATCCGGAGGAGAACCGGCGCCTGCACGAGACGATCGCCGAACGCGGCCTGCTCGTTGCAGAAATGCCGGTCGGCACCGTGCCGCAGGCGCGGCATTTCCCGCGCCGTAACCGCATCATCTCAGGCATTTCGCTGGGCGTTCTGGTGGTCGAGGCGGCGGAGCGCTCGGGCTCGCTGATCACCGCGCGCTTCGCGCTCGAACAGGGCCGCGAGGTTTTCGCAGTGCCCGGCTCGCCGCTCGATCCGCGCTGCAAGGGCACCAACCGCCTGATTCGCGACGGCGCAACGATGGTCGAGAGCGTCGACGACATTCTCCACGAGCTCGGCCCACAACTCGGCACGCCGCCCGCCGAGCGACATCGCGCCACGTTTGCAGGCGCGCCAGCCGCGGAAACCGGGGCAAAAGACCTGGCCGAGGCGCGCGAAATCGTGCTCGGTTTGCTGTCGCCGACACCGTTGCCGGTTGACGAATTGCTCCGGCAGTGCCAAATGTCGCCCGCCGTGATCCTCACAATTGTGCTCGAACTTGAGCTTGCAGGCCGAGTCGCGCGCCAGCCGGGGAACGCATTAACCTTGCTTTAACCATAAATCACCCTATTTCACGGGCTTCGGACTCCATCGCACGGCGGAACCATGAACGTCGTCATCGTTGAATCGCCCGCAAAGGCGAAGACCATCAACAAGTACCTCGGCAAGGACTTCAAGGTCCTGGCGAGCTACGGACACGTGCGCGACCTGCCGGCAAAAGACGGTTCGGTGCGCCCCGATGAAAATTTCGCCATGTCGTGGGAAGTCGATCACCGCGCCGACAAGCGGCTGAAGGAAATCGCCACCGCAGTCAAAGGCGCCGAACGGCTTTACCTCGCCACCGACCCGGATCGCGAGGGCGAAGCGATCTCGTGGCACGTGCAGGAAATCCTGCGGCAGCGCAAGGCGCTGCAAGGCGTCGACGTCAAGCGCGTGGTGTTCAACGAAGTCACCAAGTCCGCGGTGCAGGAAGCATTCAAGCACCCGCGCGAATTGGACCGCGAGCTGATCGACGCCTATATGGCGCGCCGCGCCCTCGACTATCTCGTCGGCTTTACGCTGTCGCCGGTGCTCTGGCGCAAGCTGCCGGGCAGCCGCTCGGCCGGCCGCGTCCAGTCGGTCGCCTTGCGCCTGATCTGCGAGCGCGAAGCCGAAATCGAGGCCTTCAAACCGCGCGAATACTGGTCGATCGAGGTCGATTTCCAGACCCGCGGCGGCGACCACTTCACCGCGCGCCTGACCCATCTCAACGGCCAGAAGCTCGACAAATTCGACTTGGCCAACGAGCAGCAGGCGCGCGCCGCCGCCGATGCGATCCTGAAGCACATCGATTACGCCGTGGCCGCGGTCGAAAAGAAGCAGATCCGCCGCAACCCGCCGCCGCCGTTCACGACGTCGACGTTGCAGCAGGAAGCGTCGCGCAAGCTCGGCCTCGGCGCGTCGCGCACCATGCGCACGGCGCAACGGCTCTATGAAGGCGTCGACATCGGTGGCGAAACCGTCGGCCTCATCACCTACATGCGAACCGACGGTGTCTCGCTGTCGAACGAAGCGATCGCCGCGGCGCGCGACATGATCGCCGAGCAGTACGGTCCGCAATACCGGCCGGACGAGCCGCGCATTTACCGCAACGCCGCCAAGAACGCGCAGGAAGCGCACGAGGCGATCCGTCCGACCGACATGCACCGCCGACCAGAAAATCTGCCCGGCCATCTCGATCCCGACGAACGCCGGCTTTACGAGTTGGTTTGGAAACGCGCGGTCGCGAGCCAGATGTCGTCGGCGGCGATCGACCAAGTCGCGGTGGACATCACGCCGGCCGACAATGCGGTCACGTTGCGAGCCACCGGCTCGACCGTGGCGTTCGACGGCTTCCTCACGCTTTACACCGAAGACGCCGACGATCCGGAAGGCGACGAGGAGAACCGCCGCCTGCCCGCGCTCAACGAACGCGACGCGCTGACCCGCGACAAGGTCGATCCGCAACAGCACTTCACCCAACCGCCGCCGCGCTATACCGAAGCGAGCCTGGTGAAGAAGCTCGAAGAGCTCGGCATCGGCCGGCCGTCGACCTACGCCTCGACCATGCAGGTGCTGCAAGACCGCAAATACGTTCAGCTCGACAAGAAGCGGCTGATTCCCGAAGACCGCGGCCGGCTCGTCACCGCGTTCCTGATGGAATTCTTCGAGCGGTACGTCGAATACGACTTCACCGCCGACCTCGAGAACAAGCTCGACGACATCTCCGGCGGCCGCATCGACTGGAAGAAGGTTCTGGCCGATTTCTGGACGGATTTTTCGAACGCTGTCGCCGGCACCAAGGACCTCAACATCACCCAGGTCATCGACGCGCTCGACGAGGAGCTCGGCCGTCATTTCTTTCCCGAACGACCCGACGGTAGCGATCCGCGCGTGTGTCCGGTGTGCAGCCAGGGCCGGCTCGGCCTCAAGCTCGGGCGTTTCGGCGCCTTCATCGGCTGCTCGCGCTATCCGGAGTGCCGGTACACGCGCGGCCTGGGCTTCGAGAACGCCGAGAATGGCGCCGCCGCGGAGCCGCGCGAACTCGGCACCGATCCGAAGACCGGGCTGATCGTCGCGCTCAAAAAGGGCCCTTACGGGCCCTACGTGCAGCTCGGCGAGACGCCGCCAAAGCCACCGCGCGAGAAGGGAAAACGCGCCAAGAAATCCGATATCCCGCCGGCCGAAAAGCCGAAGCGCGCGTCGCTACCCAAGGGCGTGTCGCCGGCGGACATCGATCTCGAGAAGGCGCTCAAACTGCTGGCGCTGCCGCGCGACGTCGGCCCGCATCCGCAAGACGGCGAGATAATCGTCGCCGGCGTCGGACGCTTCGGCCCCTATATCCGGCACGGCAAGATCTACAAGTCGCTGACCGCGGACGACGACGTGCTGACGGTCGGCCTCAATCGCGCCGTCAGCCTGTTGGCCGAGCCGCGCAAATTCCGGCGCGGCGCGCCCGAGCCGATCAAGGTGCTCGGCGAGCATCCGTCGGCCGGCGGTCCGGTGAAGATCTTCAACGGCAAGTACGGCGCCTATGTCAGCCACGACGGCGTCAACGCGACACTGCCGGGCGGAATGGCGCCCGAGGAATTGACCATGGATCGCGCCGTCGAGCTGCTGGCGGAGCGCGCCGCGCGTGCCGGCGGCCGCCGCGGGCGCAAAACGAAAGCTCCCCGTGAAAAGAAAACATCAGCGAAGAAAAAACAGACCGCAACCGCGGCAGAATGACCGTCGTCCGCGCGGCGGCGGGCGTGGGCCGCGCGGCGTATTGCCTGAAATCGGCATCGTCGAGATTACCGGCGTCGACATCGACGGCGAAATGCACGGCCGCGCAATCGGCGTAATCGGCGAAGCGCCCAATATCGTCGTGGTTGCCGAACGCGGCGCGCCGGCCCTCGGTGTCGGCGAACGCGCGGTGGCCCGTTTCAACCGCACCGACGCCAATCTCTACGAAGCGCGGATTCTGCGCGCGGTCGGTGGTGCTCCCGATCGGGTCATCGGCATCTATCGCGTCGGCCGCGAAGGCGGCCGGATCGAGCCGACCGACCGCAAGGTTCGTACCGAGTTTCGCGTCGCCGCGAGTGACGCGAACGGTGCCACGGCCGGCGAAATCGTCGTCGCCGAACTGCTCGGCCAGCCCGGAATGGGCTTACCCGCCGCGCGGATCGTTGAACGCATCGGCGACAGCGCCAATCCGCGCGCATTCAGCGTTATTGCCATCCACAGCCACGGTATTCCGGTCCCCTTCCCCAAAGCTGCGCTCGACATCGCCGACGCTGCCAAGCCGGTTGCGCTGGGAAGCCGTGCCGACCTGCGCGGCGTGCCGCTGGTCACGATCGACGGCGCCGACGCCCGCGATTTCGACGACGCCGTCTGGGCCGCGCCCGACCCCGAGCACGACGGCGGCTGGCACGCGGTCGTCGCCATCGCCGACGTGGCGCATTACGTCCGCGACGGCGACGCACTCGACGCGGCGGCGCGCGACCGCGGCAATTCGGTCTATTTCCCGGACCGGGTGGTGCCCATGCTGCCCGAGGCGTTGTCGAACGAACTCTGCTCGCTCAAACCCGGCGTCGACCGCGCCTGCATGGCGGTCGATTTGTGGATCAACGCCGACGGACGTTTGACGCGGCATCAATTCCGCCGTGGGCTGATGCGCTCCGCCGCGCGGTTGACCTACGAGGAAGCGCAGGCGGCGGTCGACGGCCGGCCGAACGAGAAGACCACGCCCCTGCTCGACCGTGTCCTGAAGCCGCTCTACGGCGTCTATCGCGCGCTCGAACGCGCACGCGCGGCGCGCGGCACGCTCGACCTGGATATTCCCGAGCGCCGGATCTTGCTCGACCCGTCCGGCCGCATCGCGCGCATCGAGCCGCGCGAACGGCTCGAAAGTCACAAGCTGATCGAAGAGCTCATGATCGCGGCCAATGTCGCCGCGGCCGAGACGTTGGAACGGCTGAAACAACCGTGCATGTACCGCGTACACGATTCACCGGATCCGGAAAGGCTGGCGGCGCTCGCGCGTTTTCTCGACGGCATCGGCATCCACGGCCTCACCCTCGCCCGTGGCCAGGTGGTGCGGCCACAGCATTTCAACGCTATCCTGCGGCGCGCCAAAGGCACGCCCTACGAACGGCTGGTGAATGCGCTAGTGCTGCGCAGCCAGGCTCAGGCCGAATACAGTCCCGAGAATCTCGGCCATTTCGGCCTGTCATTGCAGCGTTACGCGCACTTCACGTCGCCGATCCGGCGTTACGCCGATCTTCTCGTTCACCGCGCGCTGATTTCAGGCCATCACTTCGGCCATGACGGGCTGCCGCAGCCGGCCGGCGACTTCAAGGCCATGGGCACGCATATTTCGATGACCGAGCGGCGTGCCGCTGCCGCCGAGCGCAGCGCCGCCGATCGCTATACCGCGGCCTTTCTTGCAGAGCGCGTCGGCGCCGAATTCGCCGCGCGCATCAACGGTGTCACCCGTGCCGGGCTGTTCATCACTCTCGACGAAACCGGTGCGGATGGCCTGATTCCGATCCGCACCCTGCCGGGCGACTATTACATCCACGATGAAGCCCATCACAGTCTCAGGGGCCGCCGGTCGGGCCGGATTTACATTCTGGGCGATCCGGTGCGCGTCCGATTGGCCGAAGCCGACACGATCACCGGCAGCCTGATCTTCGCCGTGACCGAGGACTCGCCGCACCGCCAGCCGTCGCCGAAACGGCCGCGACGTTAACCCCAATTCGCAAGGCGTAAAGCACCGCCGTACTGCTTTTGGGATACGCCGTTAACCCTCTATCTGCTTGCAACCGGAGTTCAGCGAAGGCAACAATGGCCGCGGTGGGGAAACATTAATTTCAGCCAACCATGATTGCCCGGGGGGAACTTCGCCGAAATATCGCTCGGGTGCCTGGAATCCTCACCAAAACGGCGATTTTTTCGGTCCTTGCGCTTTGCGCCTGCGCCGCTCAACCGACCGGTAACAGCGTTCAACCCAGTCCGCCGACCAACAGCGGCGAGGCTGAACTGTTCAGCGAAACCTATCAAAGCGTCATCGAATATCACGTCGACGCCACCCGCGCCGACACGCTGTCGCTGGCCGCGCTCGGCGACCTGACGAACGTCGATCCTGACATCGCGGTAGGCCGCGACGGCGACGATATCGCGCTGCATCGCGGCAACCAGACATGGCGCATGCACACGCCGGCGCCGTTCGATACCGCCGCCTGGGGGACATTGACCGCGAGTCTCGTGCAAACGGCGCGCGCCACCTCGCCCAAGGTGGCTCAAGTCGCGCCCGATAAGCTCGAACAAGAGCTGATCGACCATATGCTGGCAACGCTTGACCGCTTTTCGCACTACGCGCGCCCTGCGGTCGCCCGCGAGTGGCGCGCCGCCCGCGACGGTTACGGCGGCATCGGCATCGTACTCGCCGACGAGCCGGATACGCGGATCACGGCCGTGATGGACGATTCACCGGCGGCGCGCGCTGGCATCCACATCAACGATCGCATCGTTATGCTCGATGGCGTGTCATCCGACGCGCTGTCACCGACGCAATTACGCAGCCGTCTTCGCGGACCCGCGTCGAGCACTGTCGTGTTGGGAATCCAACGGGCCGGCCTCGACAAGCATTTAATGCTGACCCTGCAACGGGCGCACCTCGTTCCGCCGAGCGTCAGCCTCGAGGTGCGCGGCGACATCGCGGTGATCGCGATCAAGAGCTTCAATCAGCAGACCGGCGATGGCGTGATCGACGCGATGGCCCGTGCGCATCGTGAAATGGGCGCGCATCTGAAGGGCTTCGTTCTCGACTTGCGCGGCAACCCGGGCGGCTTGCTCGACCAATCGGTGACGGTCGCAAGCCAATTCCTCGACGGCGGCACGATCGCGACGACGATCGGCCGCAATCCCGAAAGCTTCCAGTATTTCGCCGCGCCGGCGGGCCACCATGCCGAGACGTTGCCGCTGATCGTGCTGGTCAACGGCGGTTCGGCGTCGGCCTCGGAAATCGTCGCCTCCGCGTTGCAGGACGCGGGACGTGCGGTGGTGGTCGGAACGGCGTCCTACGGCAAGGGTACCGTGCAAACCGTGCTGCGCACGTCGAACGATGGCGAACTGACCGTCACCTGGGCGCGCCTGATCTCGCCGAAGGGCTACTTCCTGCATCATCACGGCGTCGTGCCGACGGTCTGCACCGCCGGTCTCGCCGACAATGCCGAAACCGGCGCCATCCTGGCGAAAAGCCCGGGCCCGACCTTGAGCGAAGCGCGCGACACGCTCGACGACGCTGGCTGGATCGCGTTGCGGGCGGCCTGCCCGCCTTCGCCCGAACACGACCTGCTCGACCTTCGCGTCGCGCGCCAGCTGCTGGAAAATCCGGTGATCTATGCGCGGTTACTGGGTAACGATCCGGTGCGGCTGGCACACAACTTCCACGCCACCGCCGCGCACTGATCCAACCGCGTCGGGGTCAGGCGCGGCCAGCGCTGCAGAAATGCCACGCGTGACCGTGGCGCGCGTAAAGCAGCAGATAATGATGACCCTCGGTGTCGGCGATCAGCACCACGAGGCGGTCGCCGACGCAGGTGCCATCCGGATGAAGCGGCGGCGTCAATCCCTTGGCCTTGGCACAGGCCGCCACTAACGGCGGCGGCGGCGCACGAAGCGGCGCGAGCACTGCGCCGTCGAGCGAGACATAATACCGTGTCACCGTGCCGCCCTTGACCGACGCGCGGACCTCGATCCGGCCCAGCCGCGATTTGTAATAGCCGGCTTCCTGTTGACCGTCGGCGGTTCCCGGCACAACCGGATGAAAAGCGATCGCCGCGCAATTCTGCGACGAGAGCGACTCAGCCGCCGGCGCCAGCCGCGCAAATCCGAGCACGGCACAAACGACCATCAGCACGAAGGCTAAACGCAGCATCGGCCCGATTATGTTGGCCCCGCCGCGCTGCTGCAAGCATTGCTCGCCAAAAGAAGGGGTTTGCTGTTTGCTGCCGTCCATGAAGCTCGTGGTTTGGTTTGTGGCTTTGCTGATTCTGGCGGCCTCGCCGGCCTGCGCCACCGAGTCTGATCTTGCCCTCGTCATGGCGATCGACGTTTCGGGTAGCATCGATCCCGGCGAATACCGACTCCAGCACGAGGGAATCGCGCAGGCATTCGAGACTCCGGGGGTGCTTTCCGCCATCGCCGGCGGACCGCACGGCGCAATCGACGTCACGGTCATCGAATGGTCCGATCGCCACAATCAAGTGACGATCGTGCCGTGGACACGGGTATCCGACCAGGCATCAGGTGCTGGCTTTGCCGCTCAAGTGCGCGCAGCGCGCCGCACCTCCGGCGGCTTGACGTCGATCGGCGATGCCCTATTGGCGGCAGCGGCGGCGTTCAAGACGCTCGACGATCATCCGGCGCGCCGGATCGTCGATCTGTCGGGCGACGGCATCGCCAATATCGGGCCCAAGCCAGGCGATGTCCGGGACGCTTTGGTGGCACAAGGCATCACGATCAACGGCCTCGCCATTCTCCAGAACGAGCCATGGCTATCGAGCTATTACGACCAGAACGTGGTCGGCGGCCGGGGCTCGTTCCTGCTCGACGTCCAGGGCTACAAATCCTTCGCGCAGGCGATGCAGGAGAAACTGATCGACGAAATCGCCGCAATACCGGTGCCGCAAAAACGCTTCGGCCGGGCGCAAGGCCCGGCCGAACCATCGTCAACGACGAATCTCGCTCAGATGCAGTAGGTCTTCAATGGCGCGAAGCCGTTGAACCCAACCGATGCGTAGGTCGAGGTATAGGCGCCGGTCGACAGGATCTCGACCTTGTCGCCGACCTTGAGCTCGAGCGGCAGCCGATAGACCGTGCGCTCGTACAGGATGTCGGCTGAGTCGCAGGTCGGACCGGCAATCACCGTCGGACCACGCG
Organism: Allostellaceae bacterium; assembly: GCA_035275845.1. Taxonomy (GTDB): domain Bacteria; phylum Pseudomonadota; class Alphaproteobacteria; order ATCC43930; family CGMCC-115725; genus REEB95. The sequence goes on from DATEMD010000142.1 coordinate 14,453, forward strand.
GACCGCCATCGGCCGGCGTCTTGATCTTGTACTTGATCGCTTCGTCCATCGTCTCGGCCAAGCCATTGAACTTGCCGACGTCGAGATAGACCCAGCGCTTCGGATCCTTCGCCGACTTGCGCGAAATCAATACGACTTCGCTCTGGATCACGCCGGCGTCGCCGACAACCGAGCGGCCAGGCTCGACGATGAGCTCGGGCAGGTTGTTGCCGAAATGCTTGGTGAGCGCGGCCATCACGGCGTTCGCGTAGTTGACGACCGCCGGCACGTCGCCACGATAATGCGCCGGGAAGCCACCGCCGATATTGACCATGCGCAGGTTGATGTCGGTTTCGGCCAGCAGCGAGAACATCCGCGCCGCGCGTTCGATGGCGCCGTCCCACTGGCTGAGATCGGTTTGCTGCGAGCCGACATGGAACGAAACGCCGTACGGATCGAGTCCGAGGTCGCGCGCCCGCCGCAACAAGTCGACCGCCATCTCCGGCGCACAACCGAACTTGCGCGACAGCGGCCAATCGGCGCCCGTGCACTCGACGAGGATGCGGCAAAACACGCGCGCGCCGGGAGCCGTGCGGCTCAATTTCTCGAGTTCGGGTTCGCTGTCGAAGGCAAAGAGACGGACGCCCTTCTCGTACGCATAGGCGATGTCGCGCTCTTTCTTGATGGTATTGCCGAAGGAAATGTTCTCGGCGCCGATGCCGCGCTCGAGACACAGATCGGTTTCGGCGCGGCTCGCGACGTCGAAGCTCGAGCCCAAATCCCTCAGCATGCCGAGGACCTCGGGCGCCGGATTGGCCTTGACGGCATAGAACACCCGAGCCAGCGGCAGATAGCGCCGCAGCAGCTTAAAGGCTTGGCCGACGACATCGAGGTCGATGACCAGGCACGGAGTTTCGGGTTGGGCCTCTGCCAGAAACTTGGCGATCTTCTTATTGGTTTCTCGCATCTCGGTATCCTACGAACAGGCGCAGCCGCATCGGTGCCGGCGACGCGCCATCAGATGAAGGGGACGCCATCCGTTGGACAGCGCGGCTCCAAGCCAGAACGGTTTGCTCAATTCAGGGGGCTCGAGGAGACGCTGAGAGCGGCCCCGGCTGACCCGTTGAGGGCTTCAGAACGGAGCGCGTGCGCCCCGCGTTGGATAGCAACCATATCGTCTTCCCTCTCGGTACCGGTCCACGACGACCAGTTCTTCCAAAAAGGACGCGTTACGTCGTTGCATAACCACGATGGGCCATAGGCACGTGCGAGTGCGTCGCACACTTTAGATACGCTCATCACGCTACGATGCAAGACAAAATTCAGGGAAAGGTAAATTTCCCCGCGCTCGTGACGGCGACCACACAACGGTCCGCTCTGGCACGTTGAGCACCGACGTTCCCGACATCCAAACAAATAGTAAAAGTGCGACAGCGGCGCCGAAAAATCGCCAATGAATCCGCGCTACGGCGCTTGAGTCACCAGATCGATGGTCGCGACCTCGCCACCGGTCGCGAGATCGAAAACAAGGACACGAACGCCGCCACCGGGCAGTTCGACACGCGCGACGAAACGACCGGCGTCGACCTCGGTGGCGACCACCTTGGCGCCCGCTGGCAGGACGATGCGCTGTGCGGCCATGGCTGGCGCCGGTTTCGCCGACACCGGGCGGCCATGGTCGATGTGCCAGACCACCGCCGCCGCCAGGCCCCCAATGCCCACGAGCAGCAGCACGCCGAGGACGATCACCAGAAGCTTGAGAGCGCGCATGTTCGGGGCCAATTTAGCGGCCATGGCCGTTGAAACAAGTAGCGATATCCGACACGCCACGGTGGCGCCCGACGAGGCCGGGAACCGCCTCGATCGCGTGCTGGCCAGCCATTTTGGCGATCTGTCGCGGTCACGCCTGAAGCGCCTCATCGAACAGGGTCACGTCCAGTTCGACGGCAAGCCGGTTGACGATCCGGCCTTCAAGGTCAAATCCGGTCAGATCTTCGCCGTCGCCGTGCCGCCACCAGAGTCAGGCGCGATCGAGCCGCAAGCGATGGATCTCGTGATCCTGTTCGAGGACGCGCATCTCCTCGTCCTCGATAAGCCCGCCGGCCTGGTGGTGCATCCCGCTCCCGGCAACCCAGACCGCACCCTGGTTAATGCGCTGATCGCCCATTGCGGCGACAGCCTGGCCGGCATCGGCGGCGTCAAGCGTCCGGGCATCGTCCATCGTCTCGATAAGGACACCAGCGGTGTCATGGTGATCGCCAAGACCGAAGGGGTCCACCGCGCCTTGTCCGCCGATTTTGCCGCCCGCCGGGTGACCCGCGCCTACCAAGCCATCGTCTGGGGCGTGCCGACACCCAAGAGCGGCGAGATCGTCGGCGCAATCGGTCGTAATCCGCGCGACCGCAAGACCATGGCGGTGGTCGCGACCGGCAAGGCGGCGATGACGCGCTATCAGGTCTTGAAGAACTTCGGCACTGCCGCGGCGCTGATTGAATGCCGGCTCGGTAGCGGCCGAACCCACCAAATCCGGGTCCATTTGCTGGCCAAGGGGAACCCAGTGTTGGGCGACCCGGTTTACAAAGGGCGGCACATTACGGCCCGGCTGGCCAAATTGCCGGCGGCGGCCAAGGCTGCGGCCAGCGGTCTTGGCCGCCAGGCGCTGCATGCTTATCTCCTGGGCTTCCGCCACCCGGCGACCGGCGAATACCGGGAATTCAAAAGCGCCTTACCAAGCCAGATCACCTCTTTGTTACATACCTTAGAGGGAATCTAGACTAGACAATACCCGAGTGCAGCACTAAGATTTCCGTCCAAGAGGAAGGATTTCGTCCGCAATGGCCACCCACGCCCTGCCGTCTGTCGCGCGCGAGGGCAATCTTGCGCGTTATCTCGAGGAAATCCGCCGGTTTCCGATGCTGGCGCCGGAGGAGGAGTACATGCTCGCCAAACGCTGGCGCGAGCATGGCGACAAGGATGCGGCGCACAAGCTTGTCACCAGCCATTTACGCCTGGTGGCCAAGATCGCCATGGGCTACCGCGGCTATGGCCTTCCCCTGTCGGAGCTCATCTCCGAGGGCAATGTCGGCATGATGCAGGCGGTCAAGCGCTTCGACCCCGACCGCGGCTTCCGGCTGGCCACCTATGCCATGTGGTGGATCCGCGCCTCGATCCAGGAATACGTGCTGCATTCCTGGTCGCTGGTGAAAATGGGCACCACGGCAGCGCAGAAGAAGCTGTTTTTCAATCTGCGCAAGATCAAGGGCCACCTCCAGGCAATCGAGGACGGCGACCTGTCGCCGGAAAACGTCAAGCGCATCGCCAAGGAGCTCGCGGTGCCGGAGTCCGACGTGGTCAGCATGAACCGCCGGCTCAGCGCACCCGATAATTCGCTGAACGCGCCGCTGCGCGCGGACGGCGACGGCGAGTGGCAGGACTGGCTGGTCGACGAAGGCCCGACGCAGGAAACCCGGCTGGGCGACCGCCAAGAACTCGGCCTGCGGCGCGATCTGCTGCGCACCGCCATGACCCATTTGAACGCGCGCGAACGTGACATCCTGGTCGAGCGCCGGCTCAAGGACGAGCCGGCGACCCTCGAGGATTTGTCGCAGCGCTACGGCATTTCGCGCGAACGCGTGCGCCAGATCGAGGTACGCGCGTTCGAGAAGTTGCAAAAGGCGATCAAGGCCAAGGCGCTGGACCGTCGCCCAGCGGCCGAGACGCCGGCCGCCTAGGCCCGTCGCGCCGCGCGGTGTAATCGGCCGCCAGTGGTCGGCGCGGCGACGCCTGTGGTTTGCGGCAAGCTCAAGGGCAGACCTTTCACCGACCGGACGGCGAGGTAGGCGAAAGCCTGCGCTTCGAGCGCGTCGCCATCCCAACCCGCTTGTTCGACCGGCAACACCGGCGCATCGAGCTGTGCCGCCAGCGACGCCATCAGCACGGGATTGCGGCGGCCACCGCCGGTCACCAGCCAACGCTTGGCAGGCACTGAAAAATGCCGGCGTGCGGCTGCAATTCCTGCGACTGTCATGGCCGCCAGCGTTGCGGCGCCGTCTGCCGGCGACAATCCTTCGGGCACGAAGCGGACGAAGTCGTCGCGATCGAGCGATTTCGGCGGTGGTACGGTGAAGAATGGATGCGCGAGAAAGCGCGCGACGTGCTGCGTATCGGGCTTGCCGGCCCGCGCCAACGCGCCGCTTTCGTCGAGCGGCCGCCCGGTGTGGGTCATCGCCCAGTCGTCGATCAGCGCGTTGCCGGGGCCGGTGTCGAACGCCAGCACCTGGTCATCGGCCGGCCCGAGCCAGGTAACGTTGGCAACGCCGCCGATATTGACCACCGCCAGCGGCCGTTCGAGGCCGGTAGCGAGCGCTTGATGAAACAGCGGAACAAGCGGCGCCCCCTGCCCGCCCGACGCCACATCGGCTGCGCGGAAGTCGTTGACCACATCGAGTCCGGTCAGCCGCGCCAACAGTGCGCCATCGCCGATCTGCCAGGTGCGGCGCTCCCACGGCCGGTGCAACACCGTATGACCGTGAAAGCCGACCAGCGACGCGTCGCGCAGCCCGTGCTCGTGGACCAGAATCGCCACCGCACGCGCATGCGCCTCCGTCATTTCCGCCTCGATCGCCGCGATCTCGCCCTTGCCGCCGAGAGCCGAACGGATCCGTGCCCGCAATCCAGGTTCATAGGGAACCGTCAGCGCGCCACGCGGCACGACAGCGTGCAGCCCGTCGGTTTCGATCGCCGCCACGTCGATACCGTCGATCGACGTGCCGCTCATCAGGCCGATCGCCAAGGTCATGCCGCGACTCCCCAGCGGCCGCACGCCGGCTGACGGCACGCCGCCGGTATGCTAGACGCAATCCCCATGACCAAAGTCCACTCCGCCTTTCTTGCCGCCGCCGAGGAACGCGGCTTCATCCACCAGATCACCGACCGCCCCGGCCTCGATGGGCTGCTCGCGGCCGGACCGGTCACATCCTATATCGGCTTCGATTGTACCGCCGACAGCCTGCATGTCGGCAGCCTGCTACAAATCATGCTGCTGCGGCTTTGGCAGAAGACCGGCAACAAGCCGATCGTCCTCATGGGCGGCGGCACCACCAAGGTCGGCGATCCATCGGGCAAGGACGAAGCACGCCGTATCCTCAGCGAAGCCGAAATCGCCGCCAACATGGCCGGCATCCGCCGGGTCTTTGAGCGCTTTCTCACGTTCGGCACGGGCAAGGCCGATGCGGTGATGATCGACAACGCCGAGTGGCTCGACCGGCTCGAATACATTCCGTTTTTGCGCGAGTACGGCCGGCATTTCTCGGTCAACCGCATGCTGAGCATGGACAGCGTCAAGCTTCGGCTCGAGCGCGAGCAGCCGCTGAGCTTCCTCGAATTCAATTACATGGTCTTGCAGGCCTACGACTTTATCGAACTGGCGCGGCGCTACAAATGCGCGGTTCAGATGGGCGGCTCGGACCAATGGGGCAATATCGTCATGGGCGTCGAGCTCGGACGCCGGGCCGAAGAGCGCGCGCTTTATGGCGTTACCTCGCCGCTGGTCACCACCGCATCCGGCGCGAAGATGGGCAAGACCGCGCAAGGCGCCATCTGGCTCAACGCCGACAAGCTGTCGTCCTACGATTACTGGCAATACTGGCGCAACACCGAGGATGCCGATGTCGGCCGGTTTTTGAAATTGTTCACCGACCTGCCGATGGACGAAATCCGGCGGCTCGCGGCATTGCGCGACACCGAGATCAACCAGGCGAAGATCGTGCTCGCGACCGAGGCGACGGCGCTGGCGCACGGTCGAAAAGCGGCCGACGAGGCGGCCGAAACTGCGCATCGCGTGTTCGCCGAAGGCGGCATCGGCACCGACCTGCCGGTGACCGAGATCCCCAAGACCGAGCTAAAGGCCGGCTGTCTGGCGATCCAGTGCTTCCAACGCGCCGGACTGGCGCCGAGCCTGAGCGAGGCGCGGCGGCTCATCCGCGGCGGGGGCGCCCGCATCAACGACAAAGTCGTCACCGACGAAAATGCGACGCTGTCGCTGGCCGATCTCAACACCGACAGCGTCATCAAGCTGTCGGCCGGCAAGAAGCGCCACGCATTGGTGAAGCCGGTCTAAGGATTGCCGGCGGACGTCGACGAGTCCGGTTTCGGCGGCGCGTCAGGCGCCGGATTCCAGGCCTTGAACAGGAACAAGTTGCGCAAGAATCCCGGCGCCAGAACGCTCAGCGGATTGACCGCGATCTGTGGATCGCTGATGGCGCCGGCGATGCGGAAGTTGGCGCCGATAATGCCCTGCCCTTTGCCACCCATGAGCAGGCTGCCGATGACCGGGATGTCGCCAATGACGGTGTTGAGGATATTGGCCGGAACCAGCGTGCCAGACGCATCGAGGGTGCCGGCATCGTAGTTCACGGTGCCGTCGACGTTGATACCGACCGCACCGCCGTAGGCGCGCATGTTGGTGATCTTGATCTCTCCCGCACCGTAGACGATGTCACCTTGCAAAGCCTTGAACGGAATACCGCTGCCGCCGGTCAACAGATCGCCCACGCCGGTGAACGAGGTCAGCTTCAGCACTCGGGCAAATAGCGGCGCGCGCACCACGCGATAATCGGTGCCGTTGAAAGTGCCTTTGAGCACGCGCTTGCCGCCGTCGTCGACGGCGTCGCCCTTGACGGCGAAGGTGCCGCCTTCGACGTCGCCGGTGACGTCGAGTACGCGCAGCAGCGCGCCGAAATCGTCCGCTGTGAGATCGAACTTGCCCGGACCGTTGGCGCCGCCGAACCGCACTGTCAGCTTCTTGCCGCCAGTCAACGTGCTGTCGATCTCGGCTTCCGTCCAATGCGGGCCGTCGCTTTGCAGCCGGGCGCTGAAATCGGTCAGCTGCCGGTTTGGGCCCAACACCAGGCGGCCTACCTTGGCATGGATCGCGACCGGCGGCGGGTTCGCGGCCGACGGGCGCGATACGTCACGCAAGAGGCCGCTCGCGTCATAGCTCGATCCCGATAGGTCGGCCGTCCAGCCGTTGCCGGTCCGCGCCAGCGTGACCTGCGCATTGGTTTCGCCAGCGACCAAGTGCGGTATGTCGGCACGCGTGAGGCCGGCCTTGTCGAAGGTCGCCGACGCTTGCGCATTGACGCCGCTGCCCATCAGGGTCGCGTTGCGCAGCTGCGTCAGCTGGTCGCCGGCGAGCTCGAGAGTGAACTTGGCGACGGCCGGTTGGCCGACCGGCTTGTGCCAGCCGAGCTTGGGTATATCGACCGCGGCGTCCTTGAGCTTGGCGGTGACCGAAGCCTCGGCGCGCCGGTCGGCGCCGAGCCCATAGGCCAGATCGACGTCGATTGGTCCCTTCAACGTCGCGTAATCGGCGAAATCGAACCCCAAATGCGCCCGCATCGCATCGTCGAGCCGCCCCTGGACGGTATAGCGACGCCGAAGCCCCCGCTTGGTGAGGTTCTCGACCCAGGTCAGCTTCAACGGCGCGCCCTCGATTGCCGCCGTCCCATCGAGCGTGAGTGCCGCGCGGTCGAGCGTCATCTTGAATTCGCCGTCGCTGAGATCGCGACCGAAGAACGCGTGCGGAATAGCCACGGCGGAAAGCTGGGCCTCGGTGCGGTATACGACCTCGTCGAAGTTGAGATCGTGCTTGAGCGGCAGCCGAAAGAAGATGTGCGCGCTGAACTGGCCCTGCGCATGTTCGGCATCGAGGCCGAGCGCCTTGGCGTATTGAAGCGGCTTGGTGTCGAGCACCTTGAGTGCGTCGCGCAACGGACCGGCCAGGGTGACGTCGATGTCGCCCATCTCGTCGTTGGTATCGAGATTGTAGAGCTTGACGCTCGCCGCGGTCGCACGGCCGTCCAGCACATGACCGCCGGTCGGCGTGAAATCCATGTGTGTGCGATCAAACACGACCGTGCCACCGACCCCTCGCGCCGGCTCGAGCGGCGGGAAATAATCGATCGTCAGATTGTGATAGCTGCCCGTGCCGTCGAAGCGGGTGACATCGACCGGCTTCGGCGCTCCGGTATCGACATGCAGCGCCAGCGCAGCCTTGACGCTGTCGATCATGCCGTCCCGGACGCGCGTCGTGATCCAATGCCGCGTGTGCGGGCCGACATGCTCCGGCCACAGATGCGGCAGAGAATCGATTGGAATGGCGGCCGCGGTCAGCCGTGCCGACGCATCGAACGAAGTCGGCCAGCCGCCGCCCAAGAGCCCATTGCCGAGATTGTCGACCTCGCCCTGAATCGAAACTTTAGGGCCGCCGAGATCGAGCTCGAGATCCTCGATGTCGACGCGGCCTTCCAGAGGATTGTAGCTGGCGCGCAGCACGCCGCCGTGGACCGCAGCGGTGCCGTCAGGCAGGTCGGCTTCACGCAAGGTGCCAGCACCGAAGCGGAAATCGCAAAACGCGACGTCGATCGCCAAGTTGTTGGTGTCGAAGCCGAGCGCCATCTCGCCGGAAACCGGCAGGTCCAGCGTGCCCAGCGGCTGCAACGCCGGCGCGGCCGACGCAAACAACGCCGGATCGACGCCGTCGAAATCGATCTTCACCGAAAGCTGGCCGATGGCGCGGTAGTCGATGTGGCCGCTCAACAGCGCCTGTTTGCCAGCAATGCCGACCGCCAACTGCATGGTGCCGGCAATTCCCGCTGCATTGCGTTCCATGGCGATGTCGAACCGGTCCGCCCGCCATGTCACGCCAAGCGATTTGTCGTCGACGATCAGCGTCGCGTCGTTCATCGCGAAGCTCGTGAGGTATTGCAGCGGGCCACCGCTGCCCAGCGGCGCCGCAACGTCGCGCGTCAGCCGCGTTCCCCAGAATTCGGCGGTGTCGCTTTCGGCAGTCTGTTCGCCGAGGGCGAGACGAAAGGACCCGTCGGCAGCGCGCACCAGGCGCAGGACCGGGTGATCGAGCACGACGCGCGACGGCGCCAAACGTCCCTGCAACAGCGCCCACGGACTCAGCACGATCTCCATGCCGTGAAACGTCAGATGCGCGCCGCTCGCCGGCTGGTTGAGGTGAACGCCCTGGGCGAAGAGATGGAAGCGGCCATCCGACCAGCTCAATACGGTGTGATCGATGGTGACGATCACGCCATTCGGTCCGCTCGACAATGCCGAAGCCAGATAGGGCGTCACGCGATCGAGCACAATCGGTCCGCGCGACAACCGCCATGCCGCCACGCCCCCCGCCGTGGCAACAACCACAACCAGCACGACGATGCCGACTATGACGGCGCGCAACAGCCGGACATGCGGCGGCCGGCGATCTTGACCATGCTGCGGCACGCGCGCAGGCTGCGGCGGCCGATTATCGGCTGCACCGCCCATGTCATCGCCACCATTCGACACTTACAACAATCTCCCGCCCATTGCCGACGAAGCGGCCGCGGCCGTCGGTCTCGCACGCTGGCATGAAGCGGCCGACGACATGCACGACACGAGCCTCGCCGGCTTCATGCGCGATCTTGCCGCGGATTCGGCTGGCCGCCGGTTGCTGACGACGCTCTTTGGCAACAGCCCTTACCTAGCTCATTGCTGTTTCAGGGAGCCGGCCCTGCTCGCCCGGCTCTGGCGGCAGGGCGTTGCGGCTACTTTCGCCGAACTCATATCCCGGCTCAACCGTGATCTCGCGCCGGAGGCGTCACAGGAAACGCTCGCGGCGGAGCTGCGACGGCTCAAGCGCGGCGCGGCGCTGACGATCGCGGTTGCCGATATCGCCGGTCTGTGGCCGCTGACACAGACGATGGACGCGTTAAGCCGCTTTGCCGAGGACGCTTTGGCCTTGGCGACCCGCTGCCTCCTGCGTGCGGCTGCGGCGCGCGGCATGCTTGCGCTCAACCATACCGACGATCCGGCGCGCGACAGCGGTTTCGTCGTTTTGGCGATGGGCAAGCTGGGCGCCGGCGAGCTCAACTATTCGAGCGACATCGACCTCGTCGTGCTGTTCGATCCCGAGAAGGCGCGGATCACCGGCGACACGGACGCTCAGACGCTGTTCAGTCGGATGACGCAGGACCTCGTCCGCGTGATGGCCGAACGAACCGACGAAGGCTATGTCTTCCGGACGGATTTGCGGTTGCGGCCCGATCCGGGTTCGACGCCGCCTGCCTTGTCGCTGCCCGCCGCCCTCGCCTACTACGAAAGCGCCGGCCAAAATTGGGAGCGCGCGGCGTTGATCCGCGCGCGGCCGGTGGCTGGCGATCGCGACGTCGGCCGCGAATTCCTCGCCGCGCTGACGCCGTTCCTGTGGCGCAAGCACCTCGACTTCGCCGCGATCCAGGACATCCATTCGATCAAGCGGCAAATCCATGCCTATCGCGGCGGCGCGGTGGTCGCCGTCGCCGGCCACAACATCAAGCTCGGACGCGGTGGCATCCGCGAAATCGAATTCTTCGCGCAGACGCAGCAATTGATTTGGGGCGGCCGAGAGCCCGACCTGCGCCAGCGTCAGACCATTCCGGCGCTCGAAGCGCTGGCGACCGCCGGCCACATTTCGCACCAGGCCACCAACGATCTCGCCGAGGCCTACGGATTCCTCCGCCGTGTCGAACATCGCCTCCAGATGATCGACGACGCGCAAACCCATACCATTCCGGCGGATGCCAGCGGTATCCGCCATCTCGCGTTGTTCCTCGGCTATGCGACGGCGGACGACTTCGCCGCCGAGCTGACGCAGCGGCTGACGATCGTCGAAAGCCATTACGCCAACCTATTCGAAGAAGCGCCGTCGCTCGCGGCTCCCGGAAATCTCGTCTTCACCGGCGCGGACGACGATCCCGAAACCCTACGCACGCTGACGGCATTGGGTTTCGCCGATCCTCCCACCGTTGCTGCGATCGTGCGCGCCTGGCACCACGGCCGCTATCGCGCGACGCGCAGCCAGCGCGCCCGCGAGCTGCTGACCGAACTTGTGCCGGCGCTGTTGCGATCCTTCGGTGCCAGCGCCGCGCCCGACGCCGCCTTCATCCGCTTCGACAATTTGCTCGGCCGACTGCCGGCCGGCGTGCAGTCGTTCTCGCTGCTGCACCAGAATCCGGGTTTGCTCGACCTGGTTGCCGAGATCATGAGCGCGGCGCCGACATTGGCCGAAACCATGATGAACCGGCCGGGTGTGCTCGATGCCGTGCTGGCCGCCGGATTCTTCGAACCGTTGCCGCCGTGCGCGGCGCTGACTGCCGACATCGGACGGTTGCTCGACCGCGCGCGTCATGCGGAAGAGATGCTCGATATGGCGCGGCGTTGGGTCGCCGAGCGCAAATTTCAGGTCGGCGTTCAGGTCCTGCGCCGTCGGCTCGACGGCGAGGCCGCTGGCGGCGTGTTCGCCGACATTGCCGAGGCGGCGCTGGCAGCGTTGCTGCCGCGGGTCGCAGCCGAATTCGCGCGGGCCCACGGCACGATCGCCGGGGGCACTGTCGCCGTACTCGGCCTCGGCAAGCTTGGCAGCCGCGAGATGACCTATGCGTCCGATCTCGACCTGATCCTGATCTACGACGCATCGGACGATGCCGAGAGCGCCGGCGGTACCCAGGCGCTGGCTGCCCCCGCCTATTACGCGCGCCTGTCGCAGCGCTTCATCAATGCGCTGACGGCGGCAACAGCCGAAGGACACCTCTACGAGGTTGACATGCGGCTGCGGCCCTCGGGCACCGCGGGTCCGGTCGCCACGAGCTTGCAGGCCTTCCGCCGCTACCACCGGGAACTCGCCTGGACGTGGGAACGGATGGCGCTAACGCGCGCGCGGCCGGTTGCCGGCGACAGCGCCCTCGTCGCCCGCATCATGGCAGAGATCCGGTCGGTTCTGATCCGTCCGCAGAGCGCCCCGGACCTGGCCCGCGACGTCGTCGCGATGCGCCGCCGCATCGCCGATACACACCGCAATCCGCCCCTGTTCGACGTCAAGCACCGGCCGGGTGGCCTCGTCGACATCGAGTTCATCACACAATTTCTTCAACTGCGCGACGCGGCGCACGCGCCACAAATCCTTCATGCCAACACGCGAGCGGCGCTGATCGCCCTGCGGACGGCCAATGCACTGACGCCCGGCGATTCCGAAATCCTAGTCCGCGCCCTGATGCTTTGGCGCAACGTTCAGGGGATGCTGAAGTTGACCGTACCTGAACCCTTCGACGAAGCCGCGACGCCACCCGCGGTCAAGGATTTGATCGCGCGCGGCGCTGCTGCGATTGACTTCGATGCGCTCAAGCAGGATATGGATGCCGCCGCACGCGCCGCCCACGGCCTCTTTCACCGTCTGGTCGAGATCGCGGCGGCCAAGATGGCGGAGGAGCGCGCACCATGAGTCTCGAGATCGGCGACAAGGCCCCGGATTTTACCCTGCCCACCGACGGTGCCGGCACCGTGAGGCTGTCGGACCTCAAGGGACAACACGTCGTGTTGTATTTCTATCCGAAGGATGACACCTCCGGTTGCACCGCCGAGGCGTGCCAGTTCCGCGACCTTTTCCCGAAGTTCGGCCGAAGCGACGCCGCGGTCATCGGGATTTCACGCGACCCGATCGCATCGCACGATAAATTCAAGAAGAAATACAAACTGCCCTTTACCCTTGCGGCCGACGAACAGGGCAAAGTGACGGAACGTTACGGCGTCTGGGTCCAAAAGAGCATGTACGGACGCAAATACATGGGCATCGAGCGCTCGACCTTTCTGGTCGATGGTAAAGGCGTGATCCGCGGCATTTGGCGTAAGGTCAAGGTGCCCGGCCACGCCGAAGAGGTCCTCAACGCGATCAAGACGTCGTAGTTAAGCAGGCCGCCTCTCTAGCCGCTTTAAGCGGAGTTACAGCCGCATGCGGTCGCGTGGTAACATGCTCGGGATGGCGCTTCGGAAGATTTTCCGTGAGTCCGATTTCATCGCCGCCGCTTTGGCGCTCGCGGTATTTCTTGCCGCTGTCATACCGCTCGCCAATGCCACCGCACCCATCACCGTCAGCCAGCGCAACCGACATTTCAACCCCGATACGTTGACCATCGCAGTCGGCGGCGTCGTCCACATCGTCAACGACGATCGGGTGACCCATCACGTCTACGTTGATTCGCCGGCCATGAAATTCGACTCCGGCGAGCAGCCGGTCGGCACGACGGTGGATTTGGAGTTCGACCATGCCGGCACGTATCACGTGCTGTGCGCGATCCACCCCACTATGCACCTGCTGGTGACGGTGCAATAAGCTCAGCGCGGCAGGACCGGAGCTTCGACCGGTTTCGGATCGGACGTCAGCGTATCGAGGAACGCGATCAAATCGGCTTTTTCCTGCGCCGTCAGGTGCAGCGGTTTGATGAAATCGGCGCGGCTCGGACGGTCGATGCCGCCGCGATCGTATAGATCGACGACGTCGGCCAGTGTCGCTTCCGATCCATTGTGCATGTAGGGCGCGCGCCGCGCCACGTCGCGCAGCGTCGGCACCTTGAACGCGTATTTGAGCTTCACTGTATTCGGGAACAGCCGTGCGCGGCCGATATCGTCGCCAGTCGCGGTCCCGACGTCATAGAACCCTTCGTCGGTGAACGCCCAGCCGATATGGCAGTTCGAACACCCGGCCTTGCCCGTGAACAGGGCGAAGCCGTGCTTAGCCTGCGCGTCGATGGCACTTTCGTCGCCGGCAACCCAACGATCGAACGGCGCAGGCCCCGAGACGATCGTACGTTCGAACGTCGCCAACGCGTCGGCGACATGCGCTTCGGTGATGGCATGATCGGAGAATGCCGCCGCAAACGCCGCGCGGTAGCCGGGGATTGCCGAGAGCGCACGGATCAAATCCGCCGGCTTGCGGTTCATGATCCCGGGATTGGTGATCGGACCGGCGAACGCGACCGCTTCGAGCGACGGGAAATGGCCGTCCCAGCCGAGGATCGGCGCCCAGGCGATGTTGAGCATCGTCGGCGTGTGCGTCTTCATTTCCTGCGTGCCGACGCCGAGACGCAGGCCGTCGGCCCACGACAAGCCGGGATTATGGCAGCTGGCGCAGGATTGCGTGCCGCTGCCCGACAGGATCGGATCCCAGAACAGCAAGTCGCCGAGATGAGCCTTCGCCTTCGAGTAGGGATCGTCGGGCGGGAACGGCGTCGTTGTCGGCCGCGCGAAATCCGCCTTGAGTTCGGCCAGCGTCGGCGACGGCGCGGCTGTGTCAGTGACGGCGCCTAACAAGCCGACGCTGAGCAACGCCACGGCGACCGCGGCGATTGGTGTCACCCAAAGTGACCGCGACATCCAGTGCCGCAATTTGCTTCGATCGATCTTCGGCATCATTAGGACGCCACCGTTGCAACGTGCGGCGCGCGCGCCGCTTCCGGCAGCAACACGGTGACCGTGGTCCCTTGTCCGGGCGCGCTCGCGATCTCGAGCCGGCCGCCGTGCAGTTCGATGATGCTCTTGCACAACGGCAAGCCCATGCCGGTGCCTTCGTAGCGGCGCGACAGGCTGCTATCGACCTGGCTGAACGGCGACAAGGCCACGGGAATGTCCTCGGCGCGCATGCCGATGCCCGTGTCGGCGACCGTTAGCGCGATGAATCCGGCGCCATCGCGCCGCGCCGACAGCGTGATATGACCGCCTGCTGGCGTGAACTTGACCGCATTCGAGACCAGCTGTTGCAGGATGCGGCTCAGGCGCGTCGGATCGACCATCAGTCGAAGACCCACGGTCTCCGGCGCCACGGCCATTGCGAGTTGCCCGCGTTCGGCTTCGCGGGCGAAGAAGGTCACCGCCTGCTCCAATGCCGGCTGCGCGTCGACCGGCTCCGGTACGATTTCGAGACTGCCGCCCTCGCACTTGGCATAATCGAGGATGTCGTTGATCATCTCGAGCAGATGGCGGCCGCTGCGCATGATGTCGTTCGCGAATTCCTTGTAGGACGGCTGCCCGACCGGACCGACCATCTCGCCAGCGATGATTTCGGAGAATCCGATCACCGCGTTGAGCGGCGTGCGCAGCTCGTGACCCATATTCGCGAGGAACTCGGTCTTAGCGCGATTGGCCATTTCGGCCTGTTCCTTGGCGGCACTGAGCGCGAGCTCGCGCTCCTTGAGCGCGGAAATGTCGCTGATGACGACGACGAAACCGCCGTCGGAGGTCGTGCTACGGCTCAGATGCAACCAGCGAATTCCGTCGACGCACATTTCGCCGCGCGGCTGCGCCAAGGCGCCCTCGAGCATCTCGGGAAACGGCGCGCCGGGCGCGAGACTACCGGCGAGCGTCGGAAAGAACGCAGTGACCTGGGAATTCGCGATCAGGATATGGCCGCCGGCATCGGCAAGAACGACGCCTTCGGCACTGTTTTCGAGCGCGTTGACCAACCGGGTCTGCGCCGAACGCCGGGCGGCGATCTCGCGATCCATCATGCCGCGAATGTTGTCGCGCATCACGGCCATCGATCCCAGCAACTGGCCGAGTTCGTCGTTGCCGACAGTTCCGATCTCGACGTCGAGCTCGCCTTCGGCGATGCGCCGCGCCGCCGACGACGCCGTCGCGATCGGACTCACCATACGCCGCGCCAGCAGAAGAGCGATGACGCCGCCGAGCAGAACCGCGGCCAGGGTCGCCGCGATGCTGAAGGTGCGGTAACCGGCGATCGAGGCCAGCGCGCTTTCGCGAAACTTGAAGCCGTCTTCCGCCGTCAGCTCGACCAGATTGTCGAAATCATCGTCGATGCCTTTGGCGCGCGCGATCAGCGTTTCCCTATCGGCTTCGTCATCGGCTTGGGTGTCGTTGCCGGTGATCAGCTCGCGGCGCAATTTGTTCCAGTCGGCGACGGCGGCGGCGGTGTCGTGCGCGGCACCGGCGGCGCGCGGCGACAGCGAGCGCCCTTCGGTCACCGCGAGATCCTCGGCCACGGACGCAGCGAGGTCGTCCATGCGCGTGTCGAGTTCCTGTTGGCGAGCTGGATCGTGCGACGCCACCCGGTCGGTCAAGGCGACTTCCATGGCGGTGAAATTCGACAGCGCCAAACGCGCATAACTGATCGACATCAGCGGCTTGTCGTAAGTCTCGACGACCAGTCGGCCAGAATTGACGACGCTGTTGACGGCGTAGAAGCCGAGCGCACCGGTCAATGCCGCGAGCGCGAAGAACGCGAGCAAAATTTTGCCGCGGATCGTCACTCCCATAGTGCGGACAAGCCGCGCAACGGTTCGGGACCCGCTCGAAGCGTCGGCATGCGGTTGCTGAGACACGCGCTTTTTCCCTAGGCGGAACGTGGCCTAGAGTGCAGGCATTGCGGCTAAATTTGGGTTAAAGCGCGATATTTGTCTGTTACACGTTAACGTGGGCCGCCAAACCCCGCGGCAATTCCTTCGAAACGTTAACCAAATACGCTCACACGGGACCGAAGAGGGTTGGATCGGCGAACTCGTCGCCGCGGGCCTGTTCGAGTTCCTGGTTGTAGCGGCGGAGGGCATAGGCTTCGGTGACGAAGCCGATGACCTTGCGGTCGGTGGCGCTGGCGAGCACGGGGAGGGCTTCGACT
>DATEMD010000143.1:0-2578 GCA_035275845.1 Allostellaceae bacterium
GCTACCGGCGACGTCCTTGTACTTGATCATGTCGTGGCCGAAGTGGAGCTTGGCTAGCTCGTCGAGGCCGTGGCCATGGAGTCCGGCATCGAGGACGAACGACAACAGCATGGTGCAATCGATCGGTCCGACCGCGATGCCGTAACGGCCGAGCACCTGCATGTCGTATTTGATGTTCTGGCCGATCTTGAGGACGCCCGGATCCTCGAGCAGCGGCTTGAGCCGTTCGATGACGGTGTCACGTGCAATCTGCTTCGGCGCCGCACCGGCGCCCGCCAGGTCGAGTGCGCCGGGCGCACCACTGGTGTGGCCGACGGGGATATAACAGGCAACGCCAGGCTCGAGCGCCAGCGACACGCCGACCAAATCGGCAGCGACGGCATCGAGCGAGCTGGTTTCGGTGTCGACGGCGACCGCGCCCTTGGCAAAGGCGGACGCGATCCAGCGATCGAGAACGGCCACATCCTGCACCAGCTCGTAATTCTGCTGGGCGGCGGCGAGCTCCGCCACGGCCGTCGTTGCGGCCGGCGTCGGCGCTTGCGTATCGGCTGCGGGCCGTGGACTCGCGGCGCCGTCTTCGGCCGGCGCGGCATGGCCGCCCGAACCGAGCTTGGCCTGAACGCGGCCCAGCAGCGCGCGGAAACCCTGCGTCTGGAGAAACGCCGTCAATTTCGTCGGATCGAGCGGCCGCACGGCCAGGTCCGACAACGGGCACGGCAGCGGCACCGCGTGGTCGAGCGTCACCAGCTTCTTCGACAGCCGGGCGTCGGCGGCGTGCTCGGTCAGCGCCTCGCGTCGCTTCGGTTGCTTGATCTCGCCGGCGCGTTTCAGCAGGGTTTCGAGATCGCCGTACTGGTTGATGAGCTCGGCCGCGGTCTTGGCCCCGATGCCAGGCACACCCGGCACGTTGTCGCTGCTGTCGCCCCACAAGGCCAGCACGTCGATCACCTTGTCGGGGCCGACGCCGAACTTCTCCACCACCTCGGGCGCGCGGATCGGCCGGTCGCGCATCGCGTCGTAAAGCTCGATCTTGTCCGAGACCAGCTGCATCAGGTCCTTGTCGGACGAGACGACGGTGACGCGCGCGCCTTCGCGCACCGCCGCGTCGGCATAGGTCGCGATCAGATCGTCGGCTTCGTAATCGGGCTGCTCGATGCGACAGACGTTGAAGGCGTCCACCGCCTCGCGCACCAGCGCGAATTGCGGCACCAGATCGTCCGGCGGTTCGGGCCGGTGCGCCTTGTAATCCTTGTAGAGGCGGTTGCGGAACGTGATGCGCGCGACGTCGAACACCACGGCGACGTGATCGGCGTCGGTCTCGCCGACCAGCTTCAGGATCATGTTGCAGAATCCCAACACCGCACCGACCGGCGTCTTGTCCGGCCGCGTCAGCTTGGGCATCGCGTGATAGGCGCGGAAGATGAAGCCCGAGCCGTCGATCAGATAGACGTGCTTGGGTTTGGTCACGCCACCAGCGTCGCTGCTCTTTTTATGGTTCGCCTTGGATGCCGGCTTGGCGCGTGAGTCGGGCATGGCGTGAATTCTTCACCACAATACCGCCCAGTGCACGGACAAAGCGCGCGGCCACGCCGCGCGTCTAGGCCGTCTTGCTGGTCTGGTTGGGCGGATATTCCGCCGGCGCACCGCGCTTGAGGAACAGGCGCGAGCAATACGGGCACTCGACCCGGCCACCGGGCCCGAGATTGAGATAGACCTTGGGATGGCCGCCGACCAGCCCGCCGCCTTCGCCGGCGCATGCGACCTTGTCGGTATCGACCGTAACCGTCTCGAAAGGCTTGATCTCTGCCATGCCGCCCGCTCGATTGACCCGTTTGCGCCGCGGATGATACGCATTACGACGGTACAATCAATGACCAGCCGCACCGCGCTCGCGAGCGCGCCGCCCGCCCAGGCGGTCGAGATCAAAGGCCTGACCAAATTCTACGGCGGCAACGGCCGGAGCAAGCCGGCGCTGGACGGCGTCGACCTGGCGATCCCGCGCGGCGCTATTTTCGGCCTGCTTGGCCCCAACGGCGCCGGCAAATCGACACTGATCAACATCCTCGCCGGCCTGGTGATCAAAACATCCGGCAGCGCGAAGATTTGGGGCATCGACATCGACGAGGACCCGCGCAACGCGCGCGCCGCCATCGGCGTCGTGCCTCAGGAATTGAACCTCGACTCGTTTTTCGCGGCGCGCGAACTCCTGGACGTCCAGGCAGGGCTCTATGGGGTGCCCAAGGCCGAGCGCCGCACCGCCGAACTGCTCGCGCTCGTCGGCCTGACCGAGAAGGCCGACGCGCCGGCGCGCACGCTCTCAGGCGGCATGCGGCGCCGGCTGATGATGGCCAAGGCGATGGTGCATTCGCCGCCGGTGCTGGTGCTCGACGAGCCGACGGCGGGCGTCGACGTCGAGCTGCGTCTCCAGCTCTGGACAACCGTGCGTGAACTCGCCGCCGCCGGCACCACCGTGCTACTGACGACGCATTACCTCGAGGAGGCCGAGGAACTCTGCCGCATCATCGCGATCATCGACGAAGGACGCCTGGTGGCGTGCGACGAGACGCAGGCGCTGGTG
>DATEMD010000144.1:0-34657 GCA_035275845.1 Allostellaceae bacterium
CGCCCAACGGATCGAGCGTGATGCCCGCGCTGTGCGTCTCCATCGCTTCGAAGCCGTTGATCAGGAGAGCGCCGTCAACCGGCGCGGCGTGAGCGGGCGCGGCAAGCGCTACGGCGACGCTCGCAGTGAAAACGGCAAGGAGCTGGGCGCGGGTCATGCGCCCCAAACTCTATGGACCTCGAATTAAATCCTTCTTTATTTCGAATAAAGCTTGAATCGAATACGATTGAAGTGTCGGCATTCTTGACACTGAAACCTGCAGATCGCTGTCACGCGATATCCGCAACGCACGGACCGCCGCTTAAATCGAACAGACGCGCCGAATAATTGCAAACGGCGAGAACGCCGCAATGGTTCGAACCGTCGACCGCCTACCTTGAACGCGCACTGAACAATCGTGCCACGCTGGCAAGCCACCATGGTCGAATTTGCCCGTCGGCATTCGCGCGCCATGTCGCCGCCGTGCGACGTCGCGGCATCGCATGATCGGTGGCGTCGCGTTCGATGGAGCCGGTGACCCGGTCGCGACGGCTTCGGATACCAGCGACCCAGCCGTTTCCGACCGGCCACCCCTTGAGCCCAATGGCCGGATTACCCATGTATGAGGCCAGAATCGGCCAGGGGCAGGCCAGGCGGACGTTGCAGCAACGTCCATCGGTCCATATATATCCCTCGGCTTTCGGGACGACCCCCTTTAGAACCGGGGGTTCGGGCGGCGCTTCGGGCCGTGCGAACCCGCCGAAGGAGAGACATATATGGCGAAGGTTATCGGCATCGACCTCGGCACGACCAATTCCTGCGTCGCCGTGATGGAAGGCAAGCAGGCCAAGGTCATCGAGAACAGCGAGGGCGCGCGCACCACCCCCTCGCAGGTGGCCTTCACCGAGGGCGGCGAACGGCTGGTCGGCCAGGCGGCGAAGCGCCAAGCCGTGACCAACCCCGAAAACACCTTCTACGGCCTCAAGCGCCTGATCGGCCGGCGCATGACCGACCCGATGGTCAAGAAGGAGACCGATCTGGTCCCCTTCAAGATCGTGCCCGGCGACAACGGCGACGCCTGGGTCGAAAGCCGCGGCAAGAAATACGCCCCGTCGCAGATCAGCGCCTTCGTTCTGCAAAAGATGAAAGAGACCGCCGAGGCCTATCTCGGCGAGAAGGTCAGCGAAGCGGTCATCACCGTTCCCGCCTATTTCAACGACAGCCAGCGCCAAGCCACCAAGGACGCCGGCAGGATCGCCGGCCTCGAGGTGCTACGCATCATCAACGAGCCGACCGCCGCCGCACTCGCCTACGGGCTCGAGCAGAAGAAGACCGGCACCATCGCGGTTTATGACCTGGGCGGCGGCACCTTCGATATTTCTGTGCTCGAGATCGGCGACGGCGTCTTCGAAGTGAAGTCGACCAACGGCGACACGTTCCTCGGCGGCGAGGACTTCGACAAGCGCGTCATCGACTATCTCGCGGACGAGTTCAAGAAAGAGCAAGGCATCGACCTGCGTAATGACCGGCTCGCGCTCCAGCGCCTCAAGGAAGCGGCGGAGAAGGCGAAGATCGAGCTCAGCTCGTCGATGCAGACCGAGGTCAACCTGCCGTTCATCACGGCGGACCAAGCTGGACCGAAGCACCTCAACATCAAGCTGACGCGCGCCAAGCTCGAGGCGTTGGTCGACGATCTGATCCAGAAGACGATCGAGCCGTGCCGCAACGCGCTCAAGGACGCGGGGCTCAAGGCGAGCGAGATCGGCGAGGTCATCCTGGTCGGCGGCCAGACCCGCATGCCCAAGGTGATCGAAGCGGTGAAGACCTTCTTCGGCCGCGAGCCGAACCGTTCGGTCAACCCGGACGAGGTTGTGGCCGTCGGCGCGGCGATCCAGGCCGGCGTTCTCAAGGGCGAGGTCAAGGACGTTTTGCTGCTCGACGTCACGCCGCTGTCGCTCGGCATCGAGACGCTGGGTGGCGTGTTCACGCGCCTGATCGACCGCAACACCACCATCCCGACCAAGAAGAGCCAGGTGTTCTCGACCGCGGAGGACAATCAAACCGCCGTGACGATCCGGGTCTTCCAGGGCGAGCGCGAGATGGCGGCCGACAACAAACTGCTCGGTCAATTCGATCTGGTCGGCATCCCGCCGGCGCCGCGCGGCGTGCCGCAGGTCGAGGTCACCTTCGACATCGACGCCAACGGCATCGTCTCGGTCCAGGCCAAGGACAAGGCCACCGGCAAGGAACAGCAGATCCGCATCCAGGCTTCGGGCGGCCTCGGCAAGGACGACATCGACAAGATGGTCAAAGACGCCGAAGCGCATGCCGCCGACGACAAGAAGCGGCGTGAGCTCGTCGAAGCGCGCAACCAGGGCGAGGCGCTGGTCCACGCCAGCGAGAAGACGCTCAAGGAGAACGCCGACAAGATTCCGGCTGACGGCAAGCAGGCGGTTGAAAGCGCGATCGCCGACCTCAAGGGCGTGCTGAGCGGCGAGGATATCGGCCAGATCCGCGCCAAGTCCGAGACGCTGGCGCAAACGTCGATGAAGTTGGGCGAAGCGCTCTATAAGCAGCAGACCCCGCCGCCGAGCGACGGACCGCAGCCGGGCGCGGGCGCGCCAGGCGGCGGCCAGCAAGCCGGCAACGAGAAGGTCGTCGACGCCGACTTCGAAGAAGTCGACGAGCAAAAGAAGCGCGGCTCCGCCTGACGGCGGCGCGTTTTTTTTCGTCGCCAGCATGAACCCAAAGGCGTCATAACAAGGCGATGGCGAAGCGAGATTTTTACGAGACCCTCGGCGTGACGCGCGGCGCCTCGGCCGAGGAACTCAAGAAAGCGTTTCGCAAGCTCGCCATGGAGTGCCACCCGGATCGTAATCCGGGCGATGCCAAGGCTGAACACCGCTTCAAGGAAATCAACGAAGCCTACGACGTCCTCAAGGACGACCAGAAGCGCGCCGCTTATGACCGCTTCGGCCACGCCGCGTTCGAGAACGCCGGCGGCCGCGGCAGCGGCGATTTCGGCTTCGGCGCGGGCTTCGGTGCCGGCTTTGCCGACATCTTCGACGAGATGTTCGGCGAATTCATGGGCGGCCGCCGCCAGCAGGGCGGCGCCAATCTGCGCGGCAGCGACCTACGCTACAACCTCGAGATCACGCTCGAAGAAGCCTTCCGCGGCAAGCAGACCACGGTGCGTGTGCCGTCGCTCGGCCCCTGTGACGCCTGCAAGGGCAGCGGCGCCGAGGCGGGCTCGCGGCCGATCAACTGTCCGACCTGTCACGGTCAGGGCCGCGTGCGCGCCCAGCAGGGCTTCTTCACCGTCGAGCGCACTTGTCCGGCGTGCCACGGCGCCGGCCGCGTGATCGAGAATCCGTGCCGGCAATGCGGTGGCCAGGGCCGCGTCCATCGCGAACGCGCGTTGTCGGTGTCGATTCCGGCGGGTGTCGAGGATGGCACGCGCATCCGGTTGGCCGGCGAGGGCGAAGCCGGCATGCGTGGCGGCAGCGCGGGCGATCTCTATATCTTCCTGTCGATCAAAGCGCACCGTCTGTTCCACCGCGACGGCAACCACATTCACGTGCATGTGCCGGTGTCGATGACGACCGCGGCCTTGGGCGGCGCGCTCGAGGTGCCGACGATCGACGGCAGCCGCGCTCGCGTGACAATTCCCGCCGGCACCCAAAACGGCCATCAGCTCCGTCTCAAGAGCAAGGGTATGTCGACGCTGCGTTCGACCGCACGCGGCGATATGTATGTCGAGGTACGGGTCGAGACGCCGGTGCATTTGTCGAAGCAGCAGCAAGAGCTGCTCAAAGAATTCGACGCCGCGGGCGACGCGCGCAAGACCCAGCCCGAAGCCGAAAGCTTCTTCGCCAAGGTCAAAGAGTTCTTCGGCGATCTGACCGAGTAACCGTTTTATTGAGCTTCGCGCGACGGCGCGGCCGCGACCGGGCCACGCCCGTGCTATGTCCCATGCTATAATTACACTTCGGGGCAAGGCTTTCCGGGGGAAGAAGCCGGTGGTCAAGCTGGCGTTCTGGGACACGGTCAACGGCGCTTATCGCTTTGTCGCCAGCCACCCGTTGATGGTCCTGCGCACGGGTTGGCTTTATCTCATCCTCAATGCGTTCGACGTGGCGTTGCGCCGCAGCGAGTCCTTGACGCCATTGCTGCGCGCGATCGCGTTCGCCATCGCGATCCTGCTGATCGGCGCCAGCATCGCGTGGCATATCGCGTTGCTGCGCGCGATCCTGCTCGACGAACATTCGTGGGCGGCGGCGTTGCAATTCCGCCGGCGGCATTGGCGGCTGCTCGGCGTCGGTATCCTGCTGTTCTTGATGCTGCTGCCGATCGTGGCCGTCGCCGGCCTTATCGGCTTCGTTACGGTCCACATGGGCGGCCCGGTGGCGGTGGCGATTGTCGTCTTATTCGCCGCCGTCGGCCTCGTCGCGCTGACCGTTATCGCCTGCCGCCTTTACCTGCTGGGTCCGGCGATCGCGACCGACGACCCGGCGAAGGCGATCGGTGCCGCCTGGCGGCGGAGCCGGAGCAATAGCTGGCGGCTGTTCTTTGGCGACGTGCTGATGATCGTGCCGGCGGTGATCGTCGCCGCGTTGATCGGCGGCGGTAGCGGCCTTCTGGTCTTCGCGGCGACGCACGGCGATCTGTCGTTCGCCGAATGGCTTGCCCAACTGAGCTTCGCCAGCCGCCTCGCGCTGGGTGTTGCCCAGGGCGTCGTTCAACTGGTGATCAGCGCGTTCAATGTCGCGTTCTACGCGTCCGCTTATCGGCAGCTGGCAACGAACTGGAATCCGCCGCCTGCGCTCGCGGCATTGCAGCTCGACACCTGACGCGGGTCGACGGCGCCATACGGTTCGGCTAAACCGGTCGCCTCGCCAACCGCTCGCGCCGCATTCATCCCGTGCCCCGAAAACTGCTGCTTCCGCTTGCGATCCTGTGGCTTGCCGGCATGGGCCTGCGCCTCACGGTGCTGGCCGTGCCGCCGGTGATTCCGCTGATCCACGCCGACTTGCACATGAGCGAGACCGAAATCGGCACGCTTGGCTCGCTGCCGTCGCTGCTCTTCGCCTTCGCCGCGGTGCCGGGCTCGCTCCTGATCGCGCGGACCGGCGCGGTGCCGACGCTCGTCGTTGGCCTGGTGCTGACGGCGCTCGCCTCGGCCGCACGCGGCGCCGCCGACAGCGTCGCCACGCTCTATCTCGCCACCGTCGCGATGAGCGCCGGCATCGCCATCATGCAGCCGGCGCTGCCGCCGCTGGTGCGCGCCTGGTGCCCCGACCGCGTCGGCTTCGGTACGGCGGTCTATACCAACGGCTTGCTGATCGGCGAAACGTTGCCGGTCGCCTTGACCCTGCCCGTCGTCCTGCCGCTGGTCGGTAGCTGGCGCTGGAGCTTCGTCGTCTGGAGCGTGCCGGTACTGCTGACCGGGCTCGCCATCCTGGCACTAGCGCCGCGCGACGCGCATCCGCATTTGGCCGCGCGGCGACGCTGGTGGCCCGATTGGAAGAATCCGCTGGTGTGGCGGCTTGCCTTCATGATGGGTGGCGTCAACACCGCTTATTTCGCCACCAACACCTTTCTGCCCGATTATCTGCACGCCACCGGTGACGGCAACTGGATCAGCGCGGCGCTGACCTCGCTGAACTTCTGCCAACTGCCGGTGTCGTTCGCCATGCTGGTGCTGGCCGAGAAGCTGGTGCGACGGCACGCCGCCTATATCGTGCTCGCGGCATTGGTGCTGGCGAGCGCCGCCGGCCTCGCTTTCATGCCGGGCGTGTGGACCGTCGTTTGGTCGGGTGTCCTCGGCGGCGCCAATGCGGCGATGCTGGTGCTGATGCTGGCGCTGCCGCCGCTTTTGGCGCGGCCCGAGGACGTCCATCGCGTCATCGCCGCGATGTTCACCATCTCCTATCCGACCGCCGTGGTACTGCCGATCCTCGCCGGGTTTGCCTGGGACGCGAGCGGCTGGCCGGGCTTCGCCTTCGTACCGGCGGCAATCGCCGCGGCGGCGATCATCGCGCTGGCGCCGACCATCGACTTCCACCGCGGCGCGGCCTGAGCCGCACTATTCGGCGGCAACGGTCGGGTTCTGCGCCGGCTCCTCGGCGAGCGCGCCGAGCAGGCCTTCGCGGATGTTCTTGAGCCGCGTCTCGTCCTCGATCTTGTGGCCGAAAAGATCCTTCACGTAGAAGACGTCGACCACCTTCTCGCCGTAGGTCGAGATCTTGGCGCTCGAGATTTGCAGATTGAGCGCCGTCAACGCCCGCGTCACCTGGAACAACAGACCCGGCCGGTCCCGGCCGTTCACCTCGATGACGGTATGGGTGCGGCTTGCCGTGTTGTTGACGATGACGCGCGGCGGCACCGCCAGCGTGCGCGTCCGTGCCGGAATCGCCGGTGGGCGCGCCAGCTCGACATGCGCCTTGATCGCACCCGACAGCACGCCTTCGAGCGCGGCCGACAGCCGCGCCAGGCGCTCCGGCTGGTCGAAGGCGCCGCCGGCCTGGTCCTGCACCGTGAATGTGTCGAGCGCCATGCCGTTCTGCATGGTGAGAATCTTGGCGTCGACGATGTTGGCGCCGGCGATCGCCAACGCGCCGGCAATGCGCGAGAACAGACCGGCGTGGTCGGCGGTATAGAGCGTGACCTCGGTGACGGCGCGGTCGGGATCGACACGCGTCTCGACGATGAGGAGTTTGCCATCGCGCTCCGCGGCGCGGATAAGGCGCGCGTGCCGCGCCATGATTTCGGGCTCGAACGATAGCCAGTAAAATGGATAGCCCTTGGCGATGAAGCTATCGATTTCTTCGGACGTGAAATCGCCGAGCAACTGCCTCACTGCCGCCTGCGCCGCGGCGATGCGCTGGCCACGCGCCTCGTCAACCAGGCCGCCAGCCATCAACTCAGCGGTGTGGTGATAAAGCTCGCGCAGCAACGCCGCCTTCCAGCCGTTCCACACTTTGGGCCCGACGGCGCGGATATCGACGACGGTCAGGAGCAACAGCAGCTTCAGACGTTCAGGCGACTGCACGCGCTCGACGAAGTCCGAGATCGTTTTGGGATCGTCGACGTCGAGCTTGAACGCAGTCGCGCTCATCAGCAGGTGCCAACGCACCAGCCACGCGACGGTCTCGGTTTCCTCCGCGGACAACCCCAGCCGCGGACCGAGCTTCTGCGCCACCTCTTCGCCCAAAATCGAATGGTCGCCGCCGCGGCCTTTGGCGATGTCGTGACACAGCACCGCGAGATAGAGCGCACGGCGCGAGCCGGCGTCGATTGTCGGCATCAACGCGGTCGTCAGCGGCAGCTCGTCGGCAAGCAGTCCCTTTTCGAGCTTCGACAGGATACCGATGGCGAAGATGGTGTGCTCGTCGACGGTATAGATGTGATACATGTCGTACTGCATCTGCGCCACGACGCGGCCGAAATCCGGCACGAAACGGCCGAAGACGCCGGCTTCGTTGAGGCGGCGCAGCGCGACCTCAGGATCCTTGCGCGAGGTCAGAATCTCCATGAACAGGCGGTTGGCTTCCGGATCGGCGCGCAGATTGTTGTCGATCAGCCGCAGATTGTGCGTGATCAGCCGCAACGCGTGCGGATGGATGTCGAGATCGTGCTCGTCGGCGACATGGAAGAGACGCAACAGATCAACCCGATTGCACCGGAAGGCGTCCTCGCCATCGACGTCGACACGGCCGCCTTCGACGATGAAGCCATCGAGTGTCTTGGCGCCGCCCCACGGCCGCCACGCCAACAACGGCCGCGCCTTGTGCTCGGATTCGAGCACGGCGCAGATGATGCGCGTCAGATCGCCGACGTCCTTGGCGACCAGGAAATAGTGTTTCATGAAGCGTTCGACGCCGCGCGTGCCGGCGTGATCGGTGTAACCCATCAGGCGGCCGATCTCGGCCTGATGCTCGAAGGTCAGTCGGTCCTCGGCGCGGCCGGCGAGGAAATGCAGGTGGCAGCGCACCGTCCACAGGAAGTTCTGGGCCCGGGCGAAACGCGCCGCCTCGTCCTCGGAAAACACCTTGAGCTCGACCAGCTTCGAGACGTCGTCGACGCGATAGGCGAACTTGGCGATCCAGAACAAGGTGTGCAGATCGCGCAGGCCGCCCTTGCCCTCCTTGACGTTGGGTTCGACCAGATAGCGTGAATCGCCGAGCCGCTGGTGGCGCTCGTTGCGCTCGGCGAGCTTGTCCTTGACGTATTGCGCCGCGTTGCCCTTGACGATTTCGCTGTCGAACGCCGCTTTCATCGCGTCGAAGATCGCCTGCTCGCCCCAGATGTAGCGCGCTTCGAGGATCGCGGTGCGGATCGTGAGGTCGGCTTTGGCCTGGGCGATGGTCTCGTTGATCGAGCGCGTCGACTGGCCGACCTTGAGGCCCAGGTCCCAGAGCGCATAGAGCATGTACTCGACGACCTGCTCGGTATGCGGCGTCGCCTTGTACGGCAGCAAGAACAACAGATCGACGTCGGAATAAGGCGCGAGCTCGCCGCGGCCATAGCCGCCGACCGCAACCAGCGCCATGCGTTCGCCTTCGGTCGGGTTGGCCGCCGGATAGACGTGGCTGACGGTGAAGTCGTAAAGCACGCGGATCAGCTGATCCATCAGGAAGCAGAGCGCGTGCGCCGCATCGGTGCCGGAGCCGTCCGTGTCGAAGCGCTGCCGGATTTCGGCATGGCCGGCGGCTAGCGCCTCCTTGAGGAAGGCGACCAGCTGCGGCTGGCTCGGCGTGCCGTTTTCGGCGAGCTCGTCAAGCCGCGCCAGCAGGCTGCGGCGATCGACCACCGCGCGCGGCCGGTTGATGGCGTGCATGGCACCATTTTACACGGGCGGCGCCATCCTGTCGCCTCGCAAGGACCGGCAAATCAGCCGCGTTCGTCGAGCAAGCCCTTGAGCTTATAGAGGAATTCGAGCGCGTCTTTGGGCGAGAACTCATCCGGACGCAGGTTCGATAAGAATGTGTCGACCGGCGACGAACCGGCCGCCGGCGGCGCGGGCGCGGCGGCGCTGAACAGCGGCAAATCGTCGGCGAGCTTGGCGAGCTGGCCGCGCTGCTCGCCCTTTTCCAGCGTCGTGAGCACCGCTTCGGCGCGCGCCAGAACCGAAGGCGGCAGGCCCGCAAGCTTGGCGACGTGGATGCCGTATGAGCGATCGGCGGCGCCCACCGCGACCTCGTGCAGGAACACGACTTCACCCTGCCATTCCTTGACCCGCATGGCGTGACAGGAAAGCTCGGCGAGCTTCGACGCCAAGGCGGTCAGCTCGTGATAGTGCGTGGCGAACAGCGCACGGCAGCCGTTGACGTCGTGCAAATGCTCGAGCGTCGCCCAGGCGATCGACAGCCCGTCAAACGTCGCGGTGCCGCGACCGATTTCGTCAAGGATCACCAGCGAACGCGCCGTCGCCTGGTTGAGGATCGCCGCAGTCTCGACCATCTCGACCATGAAGGTCGAGCGACCGCGCGCCAGATCGTCGGCGGCGCCGACGCGCGAGAACAATCGGTCAACGATACCGAGCATGGCCGAGGCTGCCGGCACGTAGCCGCCCATCTGCGCCATCACCGCGATCAACGCGTTCTGGCGCAGGAAGGTGCTCTTGCCCGCCATATTGGGACCGGTCAGCAGCCAGAGCCGTTGACCCGACTTCAAGTCGCAATCGTTGGCGACGAAGGGCTGGCCGGCGGTCTTGAGCGCCAGCTCGACCACGGGATGGCGGCCGCCGGTGACCGTGAACGCGATGTCCTCGGTGATCGTCGGCCGACAGTAGTCGCGTTCGATGGCAAGCTGGGCATGCGAGGTGGCGACATCGAGCGCCGCCAGCGCCGCCGCCGCGCGTTGGATCATTTCCGCACGGGCGCGCGCCTCGCCGACCAGATC
The DNA here is from genome assembly GCA_035275845.1 of Allostellaceae bacterium. Lineage (GTDB taxonomy): Bacteria > Pseudomonadota > Alphaproteobacteria > ATCC43930 > CGMCC-115725 > REEB95. The sequence continues at coordinate 9,883 of DATEMD010000144.1, forward strand.
GTCGAACAGCTTCAGTTCGAGCGCCAAAGCCTTGTCGGCCGCCGAAGCGATCTTGCTTTCGAGCTCACCGAGCTCGGTCGTCGCGTACCGCATCGACGAGGCGAGTGTCTGGCGGTGGATGAACTGCGCGCCGAGCTTGCCGGCCTGCGCCGGCGTCACGTCGATGTGATAGCCTAGAACGTTGTTGAAGCGGATCTTGAGCGACGCGACTCCGGTCTCGCCGGCATAGCGCGCCTGAAGCTCGACGATGAGCCGCTTGCCGTCGTCCCGGAGGCGGCGCAGCGCGTCGAGATCGGCCGAATAACCAGCAGCGATGAAGCCACCGTCACGCGCGGCCAGCGGCAAGTCCGCGGCCAAGGCGCGTGTCAGGCGCGCAACGAAGGTCGCATGCTCGCCCAGATCGCGCACGGCAGCGGCGATCAACGCCGGCGTGGCGCCATCGAGCCGCGCGCGCAGCGCCGCGCTTTCGTCGAGCGTGTCGCGCAGGCAAGCGAGATCGCGCGGACCGCCGCGGCCGAGTGCGAGCCGGGCCATGGCGCGCGCCAGGTCGCCGCACCGGCGGAGGATGGCGCGGACGTCGTCGCGCAGGCGCTCGTCGACATGAAACAACGCGACCGCATCGAGCCGCGCCTCGATCGCCGCGCGGTCGGTGAGCGGTGCGGCCAGATGCTCGGCCAACAGGCGCGCGCCGGCGCCGGTGGCGGTGCGATCGAGCGCCGCCAACAACGTGCCTTTGCGCTCGCCGGTGAGCGTTTCGGCCAATTCGAGATTGCGGCGGGTCGCCGGATCGATCGCCATGAAGGCGCCGCCGGCGACCTGGCGCGGCGGCGGCAGCGCCGGCAGCCTGCCTTGCTGCGTCAGCTCGACGTAGTCGACGAGCGCGCCAGCCGCGGCAATTGCGGCGCGCGTAAAGCTGCCGAACGCGTCGAGGGCCGCAACGCCGTAAAGCGCCTCCAGCCGCTTGCGGCCGTTGTCGGAATCGAAGCGCGGATTGGGCAGCGGCGTCAGCGCCGATTTCCAGTCGCCGAGCAACTCGAACAGCGCGGGTCGCTGCACCAGCCGCTCCGGTAACAGGATTTCGCCCGGCGCGAGCCGCGCCAAGGCCGCGCCGAGATCGCGCTCAGCCACCGTCTGAAGCGCGAAATCGCCCGTCGAGAGATCGAGCCAGGCGACCGCCAACTCGCCCTGCGCCTCGGCGAGCGCGGCGAGGAAATTGTTGCGCCGCGCATCGAGGAGATTGTCCTCGGTCAGCGTGCCGGGTGTGACGATGCGGATGACCGCGCGCTTCACCACGGCCTTGCCGCCGCGCTTTTTGGCTTCGGCCGGGTCCTCGACCTGCTCGCAAACCGCCACCCGGAACCCTTGGCGGATGAGGCGCGCCAAATAAGATTCCGCAGCGTGGACCGGCACGCCGCACATCGGGATATCGTCGCCGTCGTGCTTGCCGCGCTTGGTCAGTGTGATGTCGAGGGCACGCGCCGCCTGGACGGCGTCGTCAAAAAACAGTTCGTAGAAATCGCCCATCCGGTAGAACAGCAGGCAATCGGGATGAGCACGCTTGATTTCGAGATACTGCGCCATCAACGGTGTCGCGTCGGTGGCCAAACTGACCGACGCCGTCGGGCGCCCGGCCGGCGACGGCGACTCGTGCGCGATCTCGCTGGCTCGGGCTTTCTGGCTCATGCGCGCAAGCTAGCACCTGGACCGCGCGCGGCAAACCGGCGGCGTATCTCGACCGCAGGCAACTGCCGCTGGCACTTGAGAGAGGCTACACTGGCGACCATGAGGGCGATTCGACTCGGAGCGGGACGATGAATACGCCGGCGCGGGTGCTGCTGGGCGGCTTGGTGACGGCGTTGCCGCCCTTCGCCGTGCTGGCCATTCTCGTGCTTGATGGCTCGCTGGCGCCAGGTCCGGCGCTGATCGCGGCCGTCGCGATCTACGTCGGCATCACCCTGCTGCTCGCACCGCTGATCGGCGGCGTCGCCGGCGTTCGCCGCGTACTCGACCGCATGGCGGCGAACGAGCCCGCGCCGGAAATCCAAAGCTTGAGCCCGTCGGTACAGGACCTGTCGCTGGCGCTCGGCCGGTGGGCGCGAAACGTGCGGGCCGAGATCCGGGCGCGCGACGGGGCGCTGGAATCGGCACGCTCCGTGCTGGCGACCCTGCCCGAACCGCTGCTGCTGCTCGACGCCGGCCGCCGCGTGGTCCGGGCCAATGCAGCGGCCACGACGCTCTTCGGCGAACATATCGAGGGCCGCGATCTAGCCGGCGCGCTGCGCCACCCGGCGGTGCTGGCAGCGACCGACCAGGTGCTGAAGGGCGAGACGGCTCGCACCGTCGAATTCGAGCTGAGCAGCCCGGTCGAGCGCCATTTGCGGGCGGTGGTGGCGCGGCTCATGCCCGAGGCGGAAGGCGCGGCGGCGGTGCTGGTGCTGCACGATCTGACCGAGCTGAAACGCGCCGAGCGGCTGCGCGCCGACTTCGTCGCCAACGCCAGCCACGAATTGCGCACGCCGCTGGCGACGCTCGTCGGTTTCATCGAGACGCTGCGCGGACCGGCGCGCGAGGATACGCCGGCGCGTGACCGCTTTCTCGGGATCATGGCCGAACAGGGCGCGCGGATGACCCGGCTGGTGGAGGATCTGCTGTCGCTGTCGCGCATCGAGATGAACGAGCATCGTGCGCCGACCGAGGCGGTGCAGGTTGAAAACGCGCTGCGTCAGGCAGCCGACCCGCTGGAACCGCGCGCCAAGGCACGCGGGATGCGGTTCGTCTTCGACGTCGCGCCGGATCTGCCGCCAGTCGCCGGCGATCTCGATGAACTGGTGCAGGTGTTTCAGAATCTGTTCGATAACGCGCTCAAATACGGCGATCAGGGCACGGCCATCGAAGTGGTGGCGCGGCCCTCGACCCGGGCGCTGAGCGGTACGCGGCCGAGCGAACGCGGCGGGGTCGCCGTCGCCGTGCGCGACCACGGCGCTGGCATCGCGCACGAGCACATTCCGCGACTGACCGAGCGGTTCTATCGCGTGGATGCGGCGCGTTCGCGGGCGCTGGGCGGAACGGGCCTCGGTCTCGCCATTGTTAAGCATATTGTCAGCCATCATCGCGGCACCTTCGAGATCGATAGCGAGCTCGGCCAGGGTTCGGTTTTCACGGTGCACCTGCCGATGGCGGCCGGTCAAAAAATGCCAGCGGGAACAGCCGCTTAGGCGGCGGCGGCGCAATTCCGACCCGCTGTCATAAAACCGCAATGGAAGACGCGTAACCCTGTCGCACAGAAAGAATTGGGAGCACGGGGAATAGCGTGGAGGCTCGTCTGCACGGCCCGTCGGCAGTGGCCGCCGTGGGGCTCGCGCCCCACGCTATGCGGCGCCAACGCCTGGGCGACACGCTTTTCCGCGGCCTGACGCAGGCGTTCGCGATCAGCGTCCTGGTGTTGCTCGCCGGAGTGATCGTATCGTTGGCGGCGGGTGCGATGCCCGCCTTCCGGAAATTCGGCTTCGACTTCCTGGTCAGCGAGGCCTGGAACCCGGTCAAGGAAACCTTCGGCGCGCTGCCGGCGATCTACGGCACGGTGCTCACCGCGCTGATCGCCATGTTCATCGCGGTGCCGGTGGCCTTCGGCATTGCCATCTTCCTGACCGAACTCTGCCCGCCGATGCTGCGCCGGCCGATTGGCGTCCTGGTCGAGCTGCTGGCGGCGATCCCGAGCATCATCTATGGCGTTTGGGGCCTGTTCGTCATGGCGCCGGTGCTGCAAACCACGTTGCAGCCGTTCCTGATCAACACACTCGGTGACATTCCGATCGTCGGCGCATTGTTCCAGGGGCCGCCCTACGGACTGGGCGTGCTGACGGCCGGCCTGATCCTGGCGGTGATGGTGCTGCCCTTCATCGCTGCCGTGATCCGCGACGTGTTCATGACCGTACCGGCGATGCTGCGCGAAAGCGCCTATGGCATGGGCGCGACGACGGCCGAAGTGGTGCGGGCGATCGTCATTCCACATTCGCGGGTCGGCATCGTCGGCGGCGTGATGTTGGGGCTCGGTCGCGCGCTGGGCGAGACCATGGCCGTCACCTTCGTCATCGGCAATGCGCACCATATCCGTGCCTCGCTGCTGGCGCCGGGCACGACGATTTCGGCGACACTCGCCAACGAATTCACCGAGGCGGTCAGCGACACCTACACGTCGTCGCTCATCGCGCTCGGCCTGATTCTCTTCGTCATCACCTTCATTGTCCTGGCGATCGCCAACTTCATGTTGTGGCGGCTGGCGGCGAAGGAGAGCGCGTGATCAGTATCTACGCACGCCGCCGCGCGGCCAACTTCACGATCATGTCGCTGTCGCTGCTGGCGACCGCGACCGGCCTGGTGGTGCTGTTCCTGATCCTGTGGTCGCTGTTACGGCATGGCGTGCCGGCGCTGTCGGCCGACTTCTTCACCAAGAATACGCCGGCACCGGGCAACGCTGGCGGCCTGCTCAATGCGATCTACGGCAGCTTCATGATGACCGTGGTGGGCACCTTGGTCGGCGCGCCGATCGGCATCCTCACCGGCACGTTCCTGGCCGAATTCGCGCGTGGCTCACGTCTGGCGCACGCGGTGCGCTTCATCAACGACATCCTCCTGTCGGCGCCGTCGATCGTCATCGGCCTTTTCGTCTACGAGGTGATGGTCGTGCGCATGGGCCACTTCTCGGCCTGGGCCGGCGCGGCGACGCTGGCGATCATCCTGGTGCCGGTGGTCGTGCGCACCTCCGAGAATATGCTGACGTTGGTGCCGGCCAGCCTGCGCGAAGCGGCGGTGGCGCTCGGCGCGCCGCAATGGAAGGTCATCGTCATGGTGGTCTATCGCGCCGCCATGCAAGGCATGCTGACCGGCGTCATGCTCGGCGTGGCGCGCATTGCCGGTGAATCGGCGCCGTTGTTGTTCACCGCGCTCAACAACCAGTTCTGGAGCACCGACATGAATGCGCCAATGGCCAATCTGCCGGTGGTCATCTTCCAGTTCGCCTTGAGTCCTTATGCGGACTGGCAGCTCCTGGCCTGGGGCGGCGCGTTGCTCATCACCCTTGCGATCCTCGTGCTCAACATTGGCGCGCGCATGGTCGCCAATTGGAGCAGCTTCGGCAAATGACCTACGAAATCCAGCCCATCGAAACCCCCAGCCGATCGCGCCCGCATCTGATACAAATGCCCGCCGTGGACACGCCCAACGCGACCCCGACCGCCGAGGCCAAGGATCAGGCGCAGCCAAAGGTCCAGATCAAGGACCTGCGCTTCTATTACAAAACTTACGAGGCGCTTAAAGGCATCAACTTGACGCTGCACGACAAGCGCGTCACCGCCTTCATCGGCCCGTCGGGTTGCGGCAAGTCGACGCTGCTGCGTGTGCTCAATCGCATCTACGAACTCTATCCCGATCAGCGCGCGACCGGCGAGGTGCTGGTCGATGGCCAGGACATTCTCGATCCGCGGCAGGACCTGAATCTGCTGCGTGCGCGCATCGGCATGGTGTTTCAGAAGCCAACACCGTTTCCGATGTCGATCTACGATAACGTCGCCTTCGGCATCCGCCTGTACGAGCGGCCGGGCGCCCGCGAACTCGATGAGCGCGTCGAAGAGGCGCTCAAGCGCGCGGCGTTGTGGGACGAAGTTAAGGACAAGCTGCGCGAAAGCGGTTTGTCTCTGTCCGGCGGCCAGCAGCAGCGGCTGTGCATCGCCCGCGCCATCGCGGTGAAACCCGAGATCCTGTTGCTGGACGAGCCTGCGTCCGCGCTCGATCCGATCTCGACGCAGCGCATCGAAGAGCTCATTGCCGACCTCAAGTCCGACTATTGCATCGTGATCGTCACGCACAATATGCAACAGGCGGCGCGGAGTTCGGACTACACGGCGTTCATGTACCTGGGACAGCTGGTCGAGTTCGACACGACCGAAACGATCTTCACGCATCCGAAGGAACGCCAGACCGAAGACTACATCACCGGGCGCTTCGGCTGAGGAGCGGACGAGACATGGTTTCCGAACACATCATCAAAAGCTACGACCAGGAACTCCAGCGGCTCGACAACATCATCGCCGAGATGGGCGGCATGGCCGAAAGCCAGCTGGCGGCCGGAATCGAGGCGGTGGCCAAGCGCGACAGCGAACTGGCCGCGCGGGTGGTCAAGTCGGACGCGCGCGTCGACGAGCTCGAACGCGAGGTCGAAAGCTTGGTCGTGCGGCTGCTGGCGCTGCGTCAGCCGCTGGCGCGCGACCTGCGCCAGATCGTCGCCGGCCTCAAGATCGCATCGGATCTCGAACGCATCGCCGATTACGCCGCCAACGTCGCCAAGCGCGCCATCGCGCTCAACCAGACGCCCGCGGTGAAGCCGGTCTCCGGCATCCCGCGCATGGGGCGGCTCGGCAGCGGCATGATCAAGGACGTGCTCGACGCCTTCGTCGAACGCGACGCCGAGAAGGCGCTGGCGGTGTGGCTGCGCGACGAGGAGATGGACGATCTCTACACCAGCCTGTTCCGCGAGCTTCTGACCTACATGATCGAGGACCCGCGCAACATCACCGCCTGCACCCATCTGCTGTTCATGGCGAAGAACCTCGAGCGCATCGGCGACCACGCCACCAACATCGCCGAAACGCTCTATTTCCTGGTGCACGGCACGCCCTTGGCGCAGGTCCGGCCGAAGCGCGACCGTACCAGCCTGGCGCTGGCGCCCAACGCCGACGTCGAAGACATCGAAGAGGATCAGGATTGATGCGGCCCGCGGTTCTGGTCGTCGAGGACGAAACGGCGCTGCTGACGCTGTTGCGCTACAACCTCGAGAAGGAAGGCTTCACGGTCAGCGCCGCACACGACGGCGAAGAGGCGCTGCTGCAACTCAAGGAAGCGAAGCCCGACGCCGTGCTGCTCGACTGGATGCTGCCGCGCGTCTCCGGCATCGAAGTCTGCCGCCAGATCCGGCGAACGCCGGCGTGGCGCGATCTGCCGGTGATTATGCTGACCGCGCGCGGCGAGGAAGGCGATCGCGTGCGCGGCCTCGATTCAGGCGCCGACGACTACGTCGTCAAGCCGTTCAGCCCCAACGAGTTGATCGCGCGGCTGCGGGCGGTGATCCGCCGGGCGCGGCCATCCTCGAATGCGGAGACGTTGCGGTTTTCCGACCTGGCGCTCGACCTGTCGGCGCACAAGGTATCGCGCGACGGCAAGCCGATCCATCTCGGGCCGACGGAATTCCGCCTGCTGCGATTCCTGATGGAACGGCCGGGCCGCGTGTTTTCGCGCGAGCAGCTGCTCGATGCGGTGTGGGGACGCGACGCCGAAGTTGAGCTCCGGACGGTCGACGTTCACATCCGCCGGCTGCGCAAAGCACTCAATGGCAGCGGCCGGACCGACGTGATCCGCACCGTGCGCGCGGCCGGCTATGCCCTCGACGAGGCCGTCGGCTAGCCGATAGATTGGGCCCCCGCGCCGCCGAGGGGCTCTCCCGATGACCGACTTACCGACCGTGAAAGTGCCCGTCCCGGACGTGACGATCGGCGCCTATCGCGTCGTCTTCGGCCGACTTGGCGACGTGCTCGAGCTTGGCTGGCTGCCGCTGTTGATCTTGCTCGGCGTGTCGATCGTGCCAGCGGTGTTACCGGCAAATTTCGGCGGCAACAACGCCGTGCTGCGCGCCCTGCCCGATCTTCTCGACTTGGTCGCCGGCGCCTTATGCCTCAACGCCTTCGGTGTGCGCTGGTATCAGGCGCAGTTGTTCGGTGGCGCCAACCACCGTCCGTGGTTCCAGCCGTGGACCCGCTTCCTGCTCTACACGTTCGCGCTTTACGCCGCGCTCGGCGTCGTGCTGGCGGCGATTCTGCTCGCCGGCTCGATCGTCGGCGACGGCAGCGTTAGCCTCGAAATCGGCGTCGTGGCGCTCGATCTGGCGGCCGTCGCGGCTTTGTTGCTGGCGATGGCGCGCTTGTCGCTGCTTTATCCGGCCGCCGCCGCGGGTCAGCCGGTCGGCATCGGCGGCGCATGGCGCGCGACGCGCGGCAACGGCTGGCGCATCGTGTTGTGTTGGCTTTTCGCCACCGCGCCGCTGCTGCTCGGCGTCCAGATCGCGATGGGCGCGGTGTTCTCGGGCTTCGGCATCAGCGGCACGGCGGCCGCGCCGATGGGCCTGTTCATCCTGCGCGGCCTGGTCGGCACGGTGGCCGATTTCCTGATCGCCGCGCTCGGCGCCGTCGTCCTGAGCGACGTCTATCGCCGGCTGCTGCCCGCCGCCGGGCGCTGAACGCGCGAATCAGTGCGAGCCGAAGATCGCGTTCATCAGGCTTTGGAGAATGCCGGGGCGGCTCGGTGGCGGCGGTCCGCCTTGGGACGGCGGTGGCGGCGGCGCGTTGTGGCCGAAAATATTGTCGAGCGCGACGAAGGCGCCCGGTCCCGGCAGGTCGTGCACCGGCATGTCGTGCGTCGCATCAACCATGAATGCGTGCCAAGTGCGCGCCGGCAGCGTTCCACCGGTCACGTGCTTCATCGGTGAATTGTCGTCGTTGCCGAACCACACGCCGCAGACCAGATCGGCGGTATAACCGACGAACAGCGCGTCGCGGAAATCCTGCGTCGTGCCGGTCTTGCCGGCGTCGGGACGGTTGAGCGCCGCGGCGCGGCCGGTGCCGCGCTGGATCACGCCTTCCAGCAGTTGGTTCATTTCGCCCGCGACGTTGGCGTCGATGACGCGCGGCGCGCCCGAGCCGGCGCGTTGATAGAGCACGTTCCCGTGCGAATCGCGGATCTCCATCACCGCGTGCGGCCATGCGGCGATGCCGTCGCTGGCGAACGCGGCATAGGCCGCGGTGAGCTCCATGAGCGTGACGCTGCCGGTGCCGAGCGCCAAACTGTCGTCGTCCGGCAGCGGCGTGGTGATGCCGAGCCGGCGCGCGGCGGCGATGACGTTGCTGGCGCCGACACGGTGAATCACCTGTGCGGCGACCGTGTTGATGGAAAAGGCGACGGCGTCGGCAACGGTCACGTTGCCACGATAAGTGTTCTCGTAATTATGCGGCTCCCAATTGCCGATCCGCACCGGCGCGTCGTTGAAGATGTCGGTGGGCCTGATGCCGTGTTCGAGCGCCGCCAGATAGACGAACGGCTTGAAGCTCGAACCCGGCTGGCGCTGTGCCTGGGTGGCGCGGTTGAACTGACTTTCGTTGTAATTGCTGCCGCCGACCATCGCGCGAATCGCGCCGTCGGGGGACATGGCGATGAGCGCGCCCTGCGTCACGTGATCGGCGGCACCGTCGGTGCCGAGCGTCTTGGCCACCGCGCGCTCGGCGTAAGTCTGCATCTTCGGATCGAGCGTGGTGGTGACGACGACGTCATGGCCGCTGATGTCGGCGAAGCTGCCGATCTGGCTCGCGATCCAATCGCCGAAATAGCGGCTGCCCGGTGGCACGCGATCGGCGGCGAGCTGGCTTTTCTGGCGTTCGGCGACACGTGCCTGGGCGTCGGTGATGTATCCCGCATCGACCATGTTCTGGAGCACCTGGTCGGCGCGGTCGGCGGCCAGGGTGCGGTCGTTCACCGGGCTGAAGCGCGACGGCGCCTTCAGAAGGCCGGCGATCACTGCCGCCTCATAGAGTGTGATGTCGCGCGCCGATTTGTTGAAATAGCGGTGCGCCGCGGCGTCGACGCCGTAAGTGCCGGCACCGAGATAGACGCGATTAAGATAGAGCTCAAGGATCTGGCTCTTGGTGAATTGATGTTCGAGCCAGAGCGCGAGCATGGTCTCGCGGACTTTGCGGCCGATCGTGCGGTCGGGCGTGAGGAACAGATTCTTGGCGAGTTGCTGCGTGATCGTACTGCCGCCCTGGACGATGTGGCCGGCACGTAAATCGGCGAACAGCGCACGCCCCATGCCGATGAGGTCGATCCCGAAATGATGGTAGAAGCGGCGATCTTCGGTGGCGATCACCGCTTCCGGTAGATAGCGCGGCATCTCGCGCAGCCGTAACGGTTCGCCGAAGAGTTCGCCGAAGGTCGCGACCAGCGAGCCATCGTCAGCCAGAATGGTAACCGAAGGCTGACGCTGGGCCGCCGTGAGCTGATCGGTGCTGGGCAGCGTCAGTGCGAAATAAGCGAGCGCGCCGGTACCGGCGAGGAAGACCCACAGCGCCGCGAACGCGAGCCACTGTCCGAGACTTCGCGGTGACCGCTTCCGCCCACTGCGCGGGCGCCGGTCACCGCGCGATTCGTCCTTGTCGTCACGCGCCATCGAAAATCCGCCGTTCCGGCCATGCTTCTACCACGGCGCGACGACGACGACCTGCGGCTTTTGCGACCATTGCGCGCTGATTCGCGATTTGCCGTAAATCCGCCGTGCCGCCGCCGCGATTTCGCCGCTGGCCGAGCCGGCGATCAGCTTTCCGCCGATTCGCGCGGGATCAACGCCTCGGTGAAGGCGTCGAGCGTCTTGGGTAGCAGAGGCTCGACGAGCCCGGGGGGCGCAATTTTCGCCAGCGCGTAAAGCCAGAACCAGCGTGAGAAATGCGACGTTCCGCGTCGCCGCCGCTGCCATTTCCAGGCGCGGCCGAACGCGCGCTCGAGTACCAGGTGACGTTTTTGCCGGGGCAGCTCGGGATTCTCCGCGAGGACACGGATCATGACTTGGTTGTGTCCCATCAGCATGCGACGCTGATCGGCACTCATGCGATTGGGCGCGGCAACCGGTCCGGTTGCAACCACGGCGTCGACACTGGCGACGGCGCGCCCGCACGACACCCGTGTCAGCAATGCCGTATCGATGACGTAAAACAACTGCGCATCGGCGCCGCCGACTTCCCAATAAAGTGCCCGGTCGATCAAAGTCGGCGACAGATTGCAGGGGCAATTGACGAGGCACTCGTCGAACAAGTTCCGACTGCGCGCCATCGCCTTCTTCGGATCGAGCGCATCGAAGACGATCGGCTCGCCGAACGTGTAGGTCGTCATTCCGCCGACGGCGACCTTGGCGCCGATGCTGTTGGCTGCATCCAACAAGAGACGCGTTGCATAGGGCGCCAGCACGTCATCGCCGTCGATGAGCTTCAACCAAGGCAGCGTGGTGGCACGCACGCCGGCGTTGGTGGCGGCGACCTGACCCTGGTTCTTCTGGTGTATCACGCGCGTGTCGGCGCGACTGGCACAGAGCCGATCGAGAACCGCGGGAGACTCATCGGTCGAACCGTCGTCGACAAACACGATCTCGCGCGCGAAATCGCCCTGCTGGCCAAAGATCGCGTCCACCACCGCCGGCAGATAAGGCGCCTTGTTATAGACGGTGACGACAAAGGAAACGCCGGTCATCGCCGAGGTATATCGCGGCGTCTTGCCGACGTCATCTTTGTCGGCATTGTCGTTGCCGCCGTCCGGCGCGGTTGCCGCGGGTCGCCCGCCGATCCCCGAGATAGGGGACAGACGGCCGGGCCGCCGCCTATAGTCTGTCAGAATGTTCGCCACCGAGCTGCGCCCGCGATGACCTCAAACCGCCGGATCATGATCGTGGATGACGATTCGGCCTTGCGCCATTCGCTCGCCGAGCAATTGCAGCTGCATGAGGAGTTTATGGCGGTCGAGGCCGCGACTGCGGCCGAGGCGCTCGACCTTGCCAAGCGGCAGTACCACGATGCCGTGATTCTGGACGTCGGACTGCCCGACATGGACGGCCGCGAGCTGTGCCGGCTGATGCGGCGCGAAGGCGTGCGTTCGCCAATCCTGATGCTGACTGCCGCCGACAGCGAGGCCGACACCGTGCTCGGACTCGATTCCGGCGCCAACGACTACATTGCCAAACCGTTCCGGCTGCACGTGCTGCTGGCGCGACTCAGAGCGCAACTCCGGCAGCATGAGCAGAGCGACGATGCAATTTTCACCATCGGCCCCTACACGTTCCGGCCTGGCACCAAGCTTCTCGTCGACGAGGCCAAACGCAAGAAGGTACGGCTGACCGAGAAAGAAACCGCGATCCTCAAATACCTCTATCGTGCCGGCACCCGCACCATCGGTCGCGATGTGCTGCTCAACGAGGTCTGGGGCTACAACTCGGGCGTGACCACCCATACGCTTGAAACCCACGTCTATCGCCTGCGCCAGAAGATCGAACGCGATCCGGCGCACGCCGAAATCCTGATTACCGACGCCGGCGGCTACCGCCTGGTGCCATAGGAAACGACGCGCCGGCCGCTCTCGACAAGCGGATGTCGGCTGGGCGAGGATAGCCCGAGTCGAGAGGGGGGAAATCCGGTGAGCGAGCTCGATATGCTCATCCGCCGACTGATGGCACAGCGCGCGTCGATCGAGCGCGCGGGCGGCCTCGTGGCGTCGCTCGACGGGCCGGCGATCCTGCTCGGCCTTGGCGACGGCGCCGCACTTGACCATCTCTATGAGATCGCACGCAGGCGCGGCGTCATTCTTTTCGACAAGGGCCCGATTGCCGACGGCAAGGTGCCGGCCGCCGCCGAACGCATCGAAGGCGATCCGCGCGAGACGCTGCCGCGTCACTGGGAACGGCTGAAGCGCGGCGCGGCGCTGGCGCTGATCAATTTCCCGATTACCGATGAAGCGCGGCTCGCCGCCGAAGTGGCGCCGCTGGTGGCACCGATACTGCGGCCCGGCGCCGTGGTGGTCAGTGAAACCGCCGTCGAACTGCCGGGCTGGGAGCGGCTACCGCCGCCCGACGGCGTGCGCGAGGGGCGCCATCACCTCTATCGCGCCAGCTAGGCGCCGGCAGCGGCGCGCACCTTGAGCGCCGGATAGCGCGCCAGCAACCCGGCGCATTCGGCCATCGCCTCGACATCGTTGAAGACCGGAACGCCGGCGGCCTCCATCGCGGCAAACCATTCGGCCTTTCCGGGCAGCGTGCCCATCATCGAATAGAGCAGCGGCAGCTTCACGGTCGGCGCCAAACCTGCCATGCGGGCGATCACCGGCGCGGCATCGACCATGAAAGGCACGACGTGGATACCGAGAATGGCGTCGAAGGTATCGGCGCCGTGCTTGATCGCGGCCTCGAGGGTGAAGCCGAACCGGTCTTCGCGCGCATCGGCCAAAAGGTCGATTGGGTTGGCAACCGCGGCCTCCGCCGGAAGGTTGGCGCGCAGCGCCGCTGCCATCTCTTGCGGCAGATTTGGCAAGTCGAGCCCTTGCGCCGCCGCCTCATCGGCACACAACACGCCGGGGCCACCCGAATTGGAAAGAATCAGCGCGCGACGGCCGATCCCCTGCGGAAAGCTGCCAAACCCTTTGGCCGCGAGCAGCAGCTGACGCAGGCTTTTGACGCGCAACAAACAGGCGTCACGGCAGAGCGCGTCGATTTTCGCTTCGCCCTGCGCCGCAGCACCCGTATGCCGCCGTGCCGCCGCGGCGCCGGCGTCGGTGCGGCCACCGATCAGCGCGACGACCGGCTTCTTCGCCACGACGCGGCGTGCGACCTGTCCGAAACGGGCGGCGTCTTCGACGCTCTCGATGTAAAGCAACACCACCGAGATCGAGTCCTGGTCGCCGAGGTAATCGAGATAATCGGTGACGCCCAGCTGCACGGCGTTGCCGACCGAGACCAGCGAGCCGAGCGGCACGGTAAGCGCTTTCGACGCGGCGATCGCCTCCTCGCCGAGCGCGCCCGATTGCGTGACGAACGCCGCCATGCCATGCCGGTTGGGCCCGGGCGGCATGTCGCGCAGGAACGTCGCGGCAAAGCGCGCTCCGGACGGCAAATGAATAATGCCGGCGCAATTGGGCCCGGCGACGGTGAGTTTTTCCTGCGCAATCAGCGCGCGCAGTTCCCGGTCGCGTGCGAGGCCGGCCTCACCGGCCTCGGCAAACCCGCCCGGCAGAATCAGAAGATTACGATGGCCCGTTGCCGCGGCCTCGCGGACCGCATCGAGGATCAGGTCCGGCCGGATGACGATGACGGCAAGCTCGGCCGGCCGATTGAGCTCCGCCAGCGATTGGCGTGCGGCGATGCCGAACATCGTGCCGCCTTTGGGATTCACCGGCACGATTTCGCCTGTGAAGCCCGCGATGCGCAGGTTTTGCAGCACGGCGCCACCCGACGAGGTCGGCCGCTCGGCCGCGCCGACCACGGCGACACTCGCCGGCGCGAAGAACGGCTTGAGGTCGCGCGCCATCAGCCGACCTGAAGCATGACCGGCACGTGATCCGAGGCCAGCTGCCAGTCGCGCGCCGCTTTGTGGACGCGCGCCGCCTTGAGGGCGGGCTGGAGCGCCGGCGAAACCCAGACGTGATCGAGGCGGCGACCGCGGTCGGATTTGGCCCAATCCTGATTGCGATAGCTCCACCAAGTATAGAGCCGCTGCTCGGGCGGCACGAAGTGGCGTACGGCATCGGCGAAGCCGCCGCGCGCTTGTAGGCGGGTCAGCTTCTCCACTTCGATGGGCGTGTGGCTCACCACCTTGAGCAACTGCTTATGCGACCAGACGTCGTTTTCGAGCGGTGCGACATTGAGATCGCCGACCAGGATCATGGTCTTGCGCCGCGCCTTCTCGCCGGCGAAGTAGGTCGACAGCTCGTCGATGAAACGCAGTTTGTGCGCGAATTTGGGATTGGCGTCGGGATCGGGAATGTCGCCGCCGGCCGGAACGTAGAGATTATGCAGCTCGACGCCGCCCGGGAGCGCGACGACCGCATGGCGGCAATCTTCGCGCTCGCACCAGCTTTGCGTTCGCGAACTTTCGAAGGGCAGCCGCGAGAGGATCGCGACGCCGTTATAGGCCTTCATGCCGTGAATCAGCATGTGCTTGTAGCCGAGGTCAGCGATCGCCTCGCGCGGAAAGAATTCGTCCGGTGTCTTGGTTTCCTGGAGACAGATGACGTCGGGCGCGAGCTGCGCCACCAGGCGCTTCAGGTTCTTGAGCCTGAGCCGCACCGAGTTGATGTTCCAGGTGACCAGCGAGAAACCCATGCGCGGCGAACTAGAACACGAAGCAGGTCCCGCCGACAATGCCGAGCGGCCAATGTCCGGCGGCGAACAATTCGAATTTGGCGGTGAAAGCGCGTCCGGCTTCGCTGCCGGCAAGCAACGCGAGGCCGCGTTGATGGCAGGCCTGCGCAGCGGCACCGGCCGCGACTTTCGCCAGGGCCGGATCGTCGAGACCGGCCACGGCGAGCGCAGAGACAGCGCAGTCCTGCAGCCCGGCGGCGATTTCGGCCAGCGCGGTCAACGCGGCGAACAGCGGCTGCGAACCGAAACGAGCGGCCCCTTGGCGCTGCAACGTCTGTTCGCAGACGCTTTCGGCCTGCCACCAATCGCGGCTCCAATCCGGACGCTGAGCGGTCGCCGCCGCTTCACGCCAACCGGGCACCGATGCAACCGGACCGGGGGCCAAGCCGAGCGCGGCGACAGTGCGCTCGGCGGCAGCGATCATCGGCGGCGCCAAGGCCGTGCCAACGGCAGCAAACCATTTGAGACGGGGAATTTCGGCCGTGAAACCGACGATCTGCGCCCAGGCCGCATCGGCTTCGCCGCGTGCCGCGTCGCTCACGCCGCCTCGGCGACCTCGGGCAGCGTGAGCTTGAGGTGGCCCTCGACGACATCGCGCGCGCGCTTGATGAAATCCGTGCGCATGTCCTCGTTGGTGCGCTGTTTGATGCCGTATTTGCGATAAAGCGCGTTGTTCGCCGAATCCGCCTTGCCGAAGAAGGCCGGCATCATCGGGAAATAATGATCGATCGCCGCTTGGACTTGCTTGCGGCCGTCCGCGGTCTTCACCAACTCGGTGCAGGTGTCCTTGCCGAATTGCGAATGGAAGATCTCCTCCGGCATCGTCATTTTCGCCAGGTTGCGCAGCGGCAGGAAGCTGCACTTCATTAGATCTTCGACCTGGATGATCTCGGCCAAGTCGGCCAGCAGCTTGATGACGCAGAATTCTTCCCAGGTCTTGAGCGGGAACTCGAAGATCGATAACGGCTTGCGGCCTTCGGGCGTCATCTCGGACTCGGGAACGCCCATCTGCTCGCCGAGCTGGCGGAAACGGACATGATGGCCGTACTCCTCCATCGCGATGCGGCAGGTGAGCCATTTGAGATACGGCGTCGGCGCCAGCGCGATCGCCGGTTCATCGTAGACGCGCGCGCCATAAAGTTCGTTGACCGCATGGCTGCGCACGATCTTGCGCACCGCCAAGCGGTACTCTTCGGGCGCCGCCGTGAGGGCGTCGACCGACTTGATCGGGGCGGCGGATGTCGCGCTCATGATCCCCTTCCTTTCCGACGAATTCTATAGGTCTATAGATAAGACCCTATCAAAGAACCGGCCGGCTCGCAAACGCTTCGAGGTCGGTCTCAAGCGCGGCGAAATGCGGCGCCAGCGCCGCCACGGCGGCGCCGAGCCCGTCCGGCGTCTCGGCCACGGCGGCGGCGATCGGCCGTGGCTGCGACAGGATCAGGAGCTCGCGACCGCGAACGCCGAAGAGTTGGCCGGTGATCTTGGCGCCGGCATCGCCCGCGAGATAAGTCACCAGATCGGCGACCGGCTGCGCCGGGATTTTCATTGCCGTGTCCTTGTAGGCCTGTTGCACCGGATTCTGCGGCTTGATGCTTTCGGTGACCCGCGTCGCGGCGAAGGGTGCAATCGCGTTGCAGGCGACGTGGCTGCGCGCCATGTCGAGCGCGGCGATGCGCGTTAGGCCGGTCAAGCCAGCTTTGGCGGCGGCATAGGCGGCTTGACCGTAATTGCCGTAGAAGCCGGCGGTCGAAACCAGATTGACGATGCGGCCCCAGGCGCCGCCGCCGCGTTTCGCCTTGGCCTGGTCGCGCATCAACGGTGTCGCCGCCGCAATCAGATAAAACGGCGCGAACAGGTTGGTGCGCAGTACCGCCTCCCAATCGCCGGGATCGGCCTTGAAGACGAACGCGTCGCGCAGAATGGCGGCATTGTTGACGAGGATGTCGATGCCGCCGAAGCGGCTGGCGGCGAAATCGACCACCGCCTTGGCCGCCGACGGCGTGGCGATGCTTTCGGTGAAGGCGGCGGCCCGATCGCCTAAGACCTTGGCCAAGGCCTCGGCCACTGTCGGATCAGCACCCATGCCGGCGATGCTGGTGCCATTGTCGGCGATTACCACCGCGGCGCCGGACCGATGCAGGGCCTCGACGATGGCCCGGCCGATACCGCGACCACCACCGGTCACCACCGCCACCCGGCCGCTCAACGTCCCGCTCATGGCGTCGCATCGTGCATGGAAAAGAGAGCCGGTCAAGGCAGCCAAAGCCTTGAATCGACAGTCAAAATAAAAGGCGCCCGGTCAGGGGGGAGTGACCGGGCGCCCGAAGTCCGTTTGAGGAGTCGAAGGGTCTAATGCGGCCCCCCGGCCCATCCGCAGCAATGCCACGGACGGCTTCTGAGCACGTATTTGGGGAGCGATCCGGGCGATTTTGAGGATCGAGGCATGCAAAAGATGCACCCGGCGCATGCCGGATTCACGCGCATCCGAGCCAGCGCCGGACCAGCGCCAGAAGGCGCGCGGGGTCTTCCTGGATCATCAAATGGCCGATGCCGGCGAGTTGGGTCAGCCGGGCGCGTTTCATGCGTCGCGCCATGTCGGGCATCGCACGCGCCACCCAATCGCGATCGGGACGATTGGGATCGCCGCCGACCAGATCGAGTTGGCGGTCGATCCGGTCGAGGCGCGACCACGCGTCGCTGTCGCGATGTGCCGCAAAGATCGCCGCTTCGACTTCGGGCGGCGAGGCCAGCGTAAAGCCGCCGGCTTTGGGCTTGAGCGCGGCGCGGCAATGCGCGTCGAGCATCGCCGGGGCGAAGCGGGCAAACGGGCTGTTGCCGCCGTTGAGGCGATCGCGAAAGGCTTCGACGCTGGGCCAATCGGCGCGGCGGCGCTTGGCGCCTTCAACCAGCCGCGTCTGGCGCGTTTCGGCTTCGTCGCGCACCGGCGAATCCGGTGGTGGAAAAATCGGCGGCTCGAGCAGCATGATTCCGGCGAAATCCGGCAGCCGGTCGGCGGCGGCAAGATCGATCGCCGCGGCGCCGCCGAGCGAATGACCGAGATAGGACAGTGGCGTCGCGCCAAGCCGAGCCTTTACCGCATCGGCCACGCGCCGCAGATCGTCGGCGAAACGGTCGACGTGAAAGATTTCATCGAGCGGGCCGACCGGCCAGGTCGCGCCACCATGACCACGCGCATCGAATGCGAAAACGTGCGTGTCGCGTGCGAGATCTTTGAGCCACGGACCGTAAGAGCCCGCCGGCAAGCCGTTGGCGTGACCCAACAACAGCGCCGCGTCGGCGACGCCGCGCGAACGCAGCTCATAGACCGGCAGCGATCCGCCGTCGGCGGTCGCGACGGCGAAGACAGAATCGGCGTCGGCGAGCGAATAGAACGCGCTGCTCATGCACCGGCACGGCGCGCGGCGCGGGCACGGCAAGCCTCGCCGAAGGCACGGAATAGTGCGCGCGAGAACGCGTTATCGCCGACGCGATGTTCGGGATGCCACTGCACGCCGACGAAGAAACCCGCCGCCGGCGCGCGGACGGCTTCGATCTGGCCGTCGGGCGCGGTGGCTTCAACCGCGAGGCCCGGCGCCAACCGATCGATGCCTTGATAGTGCAGCGAGTTGACGGCGACGATTTCGGTGCCGGCGAGCATCGCGAACAATCCGCCGGGCGCCAGCCGCACGTCGTGGGCATCGTAGCCATAGCGTTCGTCCACCGGCAGATCGGGCTCGGCGCGGTGATCGAGGCGGCCGGCGACGGCGTGGACCGCCGGATGCAACGTGCCGCCGAGCGCGACGTTGACCTCCTGGATGCCGCGGCAGATCGCGAACACCGGCAGATCGGCCGCAAGCGCGGCCCGGATCAGCGGCAAGGCCGCGCTGTCGCGGGCCGGATCGCGTTCGCGCTCAGGCGTGGGCGGCGGGCCGCCGTAGTGCTCCGACCCGACGTCGGAGCGGGAGCCCGGCAAGAGCAGACCATCGAGCCGCGCCACCAGATCCTGCGGCGGAATGTCGGCGAGCGCGGGAATCAGCACCGGCACCGCGTCCGCCGCTTCGCGCACGGCGTGGAGATATTTCTCGACAACGGCGTGCGTCGGCTGGCCGCGCAGCGGCCGGGTGCAGCATTGCACACCGACCAGCGGCGCGGTGCGACCGGATTGCGGAGGGGCTGCGTTCGGCACGACGCGAAATATTGGCGATACCGCGCGGCACCAGCAACGTGCTTATCGCGGGGGAGACCTGCGCGCTCAGCCGCCCGAGACGTGGCCGCGGGGGTCCTGCCAGATGAAAAGATTCGGATTGAGCGACACACCGAAGCGCGGGCTGTCGAGCGTGACCGTGACCGTCTTGTTCTGGGCGTCGAGGATGGTCCATTGGCGAAGCTGAAGCGGCGATTCGCTGAAGATCATCGTGACACGGCCGCGCTCGGGCCGCTTGACCTCGGTCGCATTGACGCGGATTACGCCCGGCGTGTGCTGGATGTCGTCGATCCGGATGGCACCGCCGAGCTCGACGGTGTTCTGGAGCAGGAACCAAGCCGGCGTGTTGTCGAGATCGGTCCAGGTCACCTGACCGAGCTGGGCATCGTAGTAATAGACCTGGTCGTTGGTGGCGACGATCAGAATGGGATGCGGCGGGTTGTAGACGATGCGCATGTGGCCCGGGCGCGAGATATAGATCGTGCCGGTCGCGGTCGAACCGTCGCCGGCGACCTGATCGAACGGCGATTCCATCGTGTGGATGCCGTTGAGGTAGTTCTGGATGCGCTGGAGATCGATTTGGTCGGCCGGCTTCAGCGCGGCCCGCGCCGCGTGCGGCAACGCCAGCGCCGTGGCCAGACCGGCAAGCACCAAGCGGCGCGATGGGAAGCGCGCGGGTGAATGGAGTGTCATGCGGCACATATATCGGTGTCCCGTCGCGGCTTGTCGAGGACTCTCACGCCGCCATAAGGCTGCGCTTTGTGGCGGATTTATGGGCGCGGCGGTTTAGTCCCGGCCGCGGCCCAGCACCTCGCGCTTGCCGACGTGGTTCGCCGCGCTGATGACGCCCTCGCTCTCCATGCGCTCGATGATGCGCGCGGCGCGGTTGTAGCCGATCTGGAGATGGCGCTGGACGAAGCTGGTCGAGGCCTTGCGCTCGCGCAACACCAGATTGACCGCCTGGTCGTAGAGCTGATCGCCCGAACTTTCGCCGTCTTCGGCGAAGGCCGCCATTTCGTCTTCCTCGTCGGCGGTGACGTCCTCGAGATACGCAGGCGGCGGTCCGTTTTCCTTGAGGAAGCGGACGACGGATTCGACCTCCTGGTCCGAGACGAACGGGCCGTGCACGCGGGTGATACGGCCGCCGCCGGCCATATGGAGCATGTCGCCACGACCGAGAAGCTGTTCGGCGCCCGCCTCGCCGAGAATGGTGCGGCTGTCGATCTTGCTGGTGACCTGGAAGCTGATGCGCGTCGGGAAGTTTGCCTTGATCGTGCCGGTGATGACGTCGACCGACGGACGCTGCGTCGCCATGATGATGTGGATGCCGGCGGCGCGCGCCATCTGCGCCAACCGCTGCACGGCGTGCTCGATATCCTTGCCCGCGACGAGCATGAGATCGGCCATCTCGTCGACGACGACGACGATGAGCGGCAACGGATCGTTCGACAGCGGCTGCTCCTCGAACACGGGGCGGCCGGTTTCCTCGTCGAAGCCGGTCTGGACGCGGCGCATCAGCACCTCGCCCTTGGTCTTGGCCTCGGCGATGCGCTGGTTGTAACCCTCGATGTTGCGCACGCCGAGCTTGGACATGGCGCGATAGCGGTTTTCCATCTCGCGCACCGTCCATTTGAGCGCGACGACGGCCTTGCGCGGTTCGGTGACGACCGGCGCCAACAGATGCGGAATGCCGTCGTACATCGACAGCTCGAGCATCTTCGGATCGATCATGATGAACTTGCACTGATCCGACGACAGCCGATAGAGGATCGACAGGATCATGATGTTGATGCCGACCGACTTGCCCGAGCCGGTGGTGCCGGCGATCAGCAGATGCGGCATACGCTGGAGATCGGCGATCACGGGCGCGCCGCCGATATCCTTGCCCAGCACCAGCGGCAGCTTGGCGCTGCTGCGCTCATAGGCTTCGGACGCCAGCAATTCGCGCAGGAACACCATTTCCGAGCGGGCGTTGGGCAACTCGATGCCAAGCACCGAGCGGCCGGGAATGACCGCGACGCGCGCCGACAGCGCGCTCATCGAGCGGGCGATGTCGTCCGCCAGGCCGATGACGCGCGACGCCTTGATGCCGGCGGCGGGTTCGAGCTCATAGAGCGCCACGACCGGGCCCGGCCGCACCTTGACGATCTGGCCGCGGACGCCGAAATCCTCGAGCACGGATTCGAGCAGCCGGGCGTTCTGTTGCAGTGCCTCTTCGTTGACCGCGGCGGTGCGCGTCGGCGGCACCTCGGCCAGCAGCTCGAGCGACGGCACCACTTGGTCGGCGCCTTCGAGCGCGAGTGACGTCTGACGCAGACGCTTGATCTTGCGCTCACGCGGCGGCAGATCGACGGCCGCCGAGCGGCGCGGCGGCGTCTCCGCCGGCTCGTCGTCGTCGAAGCCCTCGGCACCGGTCGCGTCGAGCAACAGCGGCTCGCGACGCGGTCCGGTCTCGAGCGCGACGGCGCGATCGACGGCCACGCGCCGCCAGCGCGGGAGACGCGGCGTCGGCAGCCAGCCGAAAAGACGCGCGCGCAGGCTCGGCGGTTTTTCGCGCGACGCGCGCGCGGCGCGGGTGTTCGCCGACGGACCGAAGACATAAAGCAGGATGGTGCCGACGAGCGCCGCGGCGGCCATCGCCGAGAGCGGCGGCGCAATGTCGAGATGGCCGGCGCCCTGACGCGCCAGCTGGCCGACGAAGCCGCCGATGCCGGAACGGACCGGCCACCACCACGGCGACGGCAGAATCGACAACGCCAGCGCCGCCAGTGGCACCGTCCACGGCGCGAGCAGCAGCTTCAGCCAGAACCGGCGCAGGCCGTAGCCGGTCATCAGCCGCGCCGACCAGTCGGCCAGAAACAGCGGCACCAGCACGGCGGCGGCGCCGAAGGCTTGCAGCAGCACGTCGGCCAGTTGCGCACCCGGCAGCGCCATCAGGTTGGTCACCGGACCGACGACGGCGTGATTCCAGGATGGGTCGTGGCGATCGTAGCTGGCCAACGCCAGACCGACGAACAGCGCCGCCAACAGCGCCAGGCCGCCGATCAGGCGTACGGCCAGCCGGGGCCAATGGATACCTTCGCGGGAGCGGGCTCGGCTGCGACCGGCGTCGATACTGACCATGGCGCGGTTCCTAAAAGCGGGGGAAAACTCTGTGATTCCCGGGGATAACCGGTTAATCATACGCTAAGAGTCGAGGATCGCCAAGGAAGCAACCGAAAGACTGCGGTTAAAACCTTGTGACGAAGCTCCAACCCCCGCCACCGCCCAAAAAAGAGGGGGCGGCTTACGCCGCCCCCAACGCACCAAAGTAAGGCCTACCCGGCTTACTGGACGATCTCACCGTGCAAGGCGAGGTCGAGACCGTCGCGTTCGACCTCTTCCTCGACGCGCAGGCCCATGACCACGTCGATCACCTTGAGCAGGATGAGCGTGACCACGGCGTCGTAGGCAATGACGATGACGATGCCGATCGCCTGGTTCACGACCTGCATGGCATTGCCCTCGATCAGGCCGGCCGTGCCGCCATACTGCTGGATGGCGAAGACGCCGGTCAGCAGCGCGCCGGTGATGCCGCCGACCGCATGCACGCCGAAGGCGTCCAGCGTATCGTCGTAACCGAAGGCGTGCTTGAGACCGGTTGCGCCCCAGTAGCAGATCACGCCGGCCGCGCCGCCGATCACCAACGCGCCGACCGGACCGACGAAGCCCGAAGCCGGCGTAATCGCGACCAGTCCGGCGACGGCGCCGGAGCAGATGCCAACGACGGTGGGCTTACCACGCAGCGCCCATTCGACGACCATCCAGGTCAGGCCCGCCATCGCGGTAGCGATCTGCGTCACGGTCATGGCCATGCCGGCCTGCATGCCGGCCGAAACCGCCGAACCGGCATTGAAGCCGAACCAGCCGACCCACAGCAGCGAGGCGCCGATGAAGGTCAGCACGACATTGTGCGCCGGCCCGGTATCCTTGCGCTTGCCGAGCATCAACGCCGTCATCAAGCCGGCGACGCCGGCATTGATATGAACGACCGTGCCGCCGGCGAAGTCGAGAACTTTGACGTAAGCGGCGTCGTTGCTGCTGTTGAGGAAGCCGTCCGGTCCCCACACCCAGTGCGCGACCGGCGCGTAGACGACGGTCGCCCACAGCGCGATAAACACGCACATCGACGAGAACTTCATGCGTTCGGCGAACGAACCGGCGATCAGCGCCGGCGTGATGATCGCGAACGTCATCTGGAAGCACATGTAGACGGTCTCGGGAATCGTCGGCGCCAGCGAATTGGGATTGCCGGTGTTGTTCGAGATGTCGCTGAGGATGCCTTGCAGGAACGTGCGATCGAGGCCGCCGATGAACGGTGTGCCGGCGCGGAACGCGAAGCTGTAATTGCACACGGCCCACAGCACGGTCACCAGACAGGTGATGAAGAAGCTCGTCATCACCGTATCGCCGACATTCTTCTTGCGGACCATGCCGCCATAGAACAGGCCGAGGCCCGGCACGGTCATCATCAGCACCAGCGCGACCGACGCCAGCATCCAGGCGCTGTCGCCGGAATCGGGCGTGCATTTCTCGAGCACTTTGCCGCCGCAAGCGGGCGGTGCCGCCGGCGCGGCAGCGGCCGGTGCCGGCGTCGCGGGCGCGGCTTGTTGCGCGTGCGCCGCCATCAGCGGCAGTACCAGCACGAAAGCGATGACCGGCAGCAGCCGGAGAGCGCTTCGAATCCGTGAAGCGAACGGCGAATTCCAAAGCATAGGGTGACACCTTTCCCGATGGGCCAAAGCACGGCTCCCCCCGAGCGGGCGGGCCACCTCTCCGAACTCAAGATTCGTGCCACCCCGGAAAATCGCGTCCGCCGCGGGATTCCAAGCGATTTGCCCTGTGGATAAGCAGGATTTGCTGGCTTTTTAGCCAGCCCAACCGTCGCTGATTATTTTTTAGGCAGGCCCGATTTGGCTGCGGACCTAAGGTGCGACTTCCCATTGTCGCCGACGACGTCGTCGCGTTCGCGATGCCGCTGCGCATGGACAGCATCTGGCTTCCCGGCCATTGTCGCGCCATGGCCCGAAGCTCGGAGATGCGTGTCGAAATCGCCGTGGTTGGCGGCGGCTTAGCCGGTGTTACGTTGGCGCTCGCGGCGGCGGCGGCCGGCCTCGAGGTCGCGCTCATCGACCGTATTCCGGTCGACGCCATGCTGGCGGCCAAGTTCGACGGCCGCACCACCGCGCTGGCGCACGGCTCGAAGCAGGTGATGGCCGGTCTCGGCGTCTGGGACCAGCTGGCGCCCCATGCCGGCGCGATTCTCGAAATCCGTGTCGCCGACGGCGGCTCGCCCTTTTTCCTGCATTACGACCACGCCGATATCGGCGATCAGCCGTTGGGCTTCATCGTCGAGAACGTGCTGTTGCGCCGTGTGCTGTACGAGCGCGCGCGCAGCTTTGGCAATCTGCGCTACATCGCACCGGCGAGCGTGACGCGCGTGAGCGACGCCGGTGCCTATGCCCTGGTCGAGTTCGACGACGGCTCGCGACTTAAGACAGGCCTCGTCGCCGCCTGCGACGGCCGGAACTCGAAACTGCGCC
>DATEMD010000145.1:0-4141 GCA_035275845.1 Allostellaceae bacterium
CGCAGGATGTAATAGCGTCCAACCGCGCCAGTGCGCGCTAGGAGCTGCCGCTATTAAAAAGTTGGCGGACCCGGCGAGATTCGAACTCACGACCTCTGCCTTCGGAGGGCAGCGCTCTATCCAGCTGAGCTACGGGTCCGTTGGCGGCGACGATAGGGCAAGCGGCGATGGCCGACAAGCCGCGTCCGGCGTGCCTTGCGCCGCGCGAACCGGCCCGCCATCCTGCTCGGCGCATGGCCGAATCCTGGGTCGATGACGTGCTGCATTTCTGGTTTGTCGAGCTGCCGCCGCTGGCGTGGTTCAGCGGCGACGCCAGCACCGACGCGCTGGTTCGTATGCGGTTTCTCACCCTGCACGAAGAGTTGCGGCGTGAACTGCCGTCCGGTGCGCTGATGGCGCCGGAATCGGCGTTGGCCGCGGTGATCGCGCTCGATCAGTTTCCGCGCAATCTCTATCGCGGCCAACCCGAAGCCTTTGCCGCCGATGGCGCGGCGCTGGCGGCCGCCCAGCGCGCCGTCGCGCTCGGCTTCGATCGGATGTTCGATCCGACACGGCGGCATTTTTTCTACCTGCCGTTCATGCATGCCGAAGACCGCGCGATGCAGGCGCGTTCGGTCGAATTGTGCGCGGCGCTCGGCGACGACGAGGTGCTTGGCTATGCGCGGCGACACCGGGAGATCGTCGACCGTTTCGGCCGCTTTCCCCATCGCAACGCTGTCCTGGGCCGGTCTTCAACCCCGGGCGAGCTTGAATTCCTCAAGGACGGCCGCGGCTTTTGACGGCGCCGCTTTGGGCAGGCGCCCACGGCCGGCACCGCTGCACCGGGGCGCCGTTGTCGCCGTCGTGCTTTCGCGCGATGATCGCGCAACGGGCCATTAGCGCCCGCCCAGGGGAGGACACATGCGCAGTCTGAAATTCGTGGCTGCCGCGTTCGCGGCACTCGTACTGGTTTCTGCCGCGCCGGCGCACGCCGAGGATGTCGTGAAGGTCGGCGTCATTCTGCACTACACCGGTCCGTTCGCCCGGCTCGGCGACACCATGCAGAAGGCGATCGACCTCTATATGAAGCAGCACGGTGACACCGTCGGCGGCGCCAAGATCGAGCTCGTCAAGCGCGACGCGCAAGGCAGCGTCGATACCTCGAAGCGTATGGCGCAAGAGCTGCTGACGCGCGATCACGTCCAATTTCTCGCCGGTTTCATCCTGACGCCGGAAGCCCTGGCCGCTGCGCCCGACGTGACGCAGGCCAAGACGCCGATGGTGATCATGAACGCAGCGACCGCGGTGATCACGACCAAGTCGCCGTACATCACGCGCACGTCGCTGACGTTGCCGCAAACCACCGAGATCTTCGGCAAGTGGGCGGCGACCAAAGGCGGCATGAAGCGGGTCTATAGCGCGGTGTCGGATTACGCGCCGGGTCTCGATGCCGAAGCCGCCTTCAAACGCGCCTTCACCGCCAATGGCGGCACCATCGTCGACAGCGTCCGCTTTCCGCTGATGAATCCGGATTTCGCGCCGTTCCTGCAGCGCGTCCTCGATAAGAAGCCGCAGGGTCTCTACGCCTTCATCCCCGGCGGCAGCCAGCCGGTGACGTTCGTCAAGACGTTCCACGATCTCGGTCTCGACAAGGCCAAGATCCGGCTGTTGCCGAGCGCCGAGGTCGGCGACGAGAACGATCTTCAGAAGCTGCCGGATTTCGCCGTCGGCATCACGATCTCGACCAACTACACGGCAGCGCGCCAGTCGAAGGCCAATGAAGAATTCATCGCCGCCTGGCAGAAGGCTTACGGCGCCGACAAGGAGCCCGACCTGTTCGCGGTCGGCGCCTATGACGGCATGGCGCTGATCTATCACGTCGTCGACAAGCTCCACGGCAAGGTTGACGGGGACAAGGCGATGGCGGCGATCAAGGGCTGGAAATACGAAAGCCCGCGCGGGCCGATCATGATCGACCCGGCGACGCGCGATATCGTCCAGAACGTCTATATCTGCCGCGTCGAGAAGGTGAACGGCCATCTCGCCAACGTGCCGATCGAGACCTATCCGATGGTCAAGGATCCCTGGAAAATCGAGAACCATATGGAATAGCCGGCTCTTTCGGGCCGCGCGTTCACGGCAGCCGCCCCTTCGGGCGGCTGCCGCCGTTTTGGCGTCCTGCCGCCACGCCATCGCCATAGTTCTTCCGTTGTTGATGATGGGCACGGCATGAGATACCGGAGCCTAAGACCTAAAGGGGCAAGACGAGGACGCCATGAAGACCACCGCCATCGCCGCCGCACTCGGGGCCGTTCTGCTGCTGGCGCCGCCACTGGCGGCACAGAGCTTCGCCGATCCGCCGGGCCGTGTCGGCCGGCTGAGCTATATCGACGGTACGGTTTCGTTGCACGCGCCCGACCAGGATCAATGGTCGGCGGCGGTGGTCAATTATCCGGTCACCACCGGCGATGGCTTCTGGACCGAGCCGCAGTCGCGCGCCGAGATCCAGGTGGGCGCGGTTGAAATGCGCCTCGACCAGTCGACCGAAGCCGACATCGTCCGGCTCGACGACGCGGCGACCGTGCTGCGTGTTGACCAGGGCACGATCGAGGTCCACGTCATCGCCATGCCGGCGGGCGGTGTCGCCGTACTGACGCCGCTCGGTCAGGTCGATCTGCTGACGACCGGTAGCTACCACGTCGAAGCCGGCGAGCCCGGTCCCGACAACGCGCCGTCCAACCAGATGCTCGTCAGCGTCCTGCAAGGCCGTGCGCGCGTCGCGGGCCAGCGGTCGTCGCTGACCGTCGAAGCCGGCGAAAGCGCCGCCGCCACTGCCAATCCGCCGAGCTTCCAGCTCGTCCAGGCCGAGGCGACGGCGTTCGACAATTGGGCGCTGGCGCGCGAACGCCGCGAGGCGCAACCGGTCGCCACCGCCTGGTACGTGCCGCCGACGATGACCGGCTATCAGGATCTCGACCAGTACGGCCAGTGGACGACCGATCCGTCTTACGGCACGGTCTGGTATCCGGCGTCGCTGCCGACGGGTTGGCAGCCCTACCGCTACGGCCATTGGGTTTGGGTGCAGCCCTGGGGTTGGACCTGGGTCGACGACGCGCCGTGGGGATTCGCGCCGTTCCACTATGGCCGCTGGGCTTTCATCGGCGACCGCTGGGCCTGGTGCCCGGGCGACTACCACGTGCGGCCGGTCTATGCGCCGGCGCTGGTGGCCTTCATCGGCGGCGGTGGTTTCGGGATCACGATTGCCGCCGGCGGGCCGGTCGGCTGGGTGCCGCTGGCGCCGGGCGAACGGTTCCATCCCTGGTATCACACCGGCCCCACTTACGTGCAGCGCGTGAACTATGTGCGCTATGACACGCACGTCACCAACAACATCGTGATCAACAACAATTACGGCAACGCGCAGACGTCGCAGTTCCGCAATGCACGCGCCGCGACTGTGGTCTCGGCCCATGCGTTCGCGTCCGCGGCGCCGGTGCAGCACGCGGAGGTGAAAGTCGATCCGCAGCACCTGAACCAGGCGCGGACCGTCGCGACCCTGACGCACGTCAAGCCGACCGTCGAGGCGCGCGGCGCCATCGCGCATCCCGAAGCGGCGAGCGCCACGTCTGTCGCGCGTCCCGAACAGCACGCCCCGGCACCGCCGGCCACCGCCAGCCGCGAAACCGCGCCGCGTGGTCCGGCCGCGCCCGGAGCAACGCATGTGACGCCGCCGCCCGAGACGCATGCCGCGACACCGGCGCCGCATCCGCCGACACCGACGCCAGAGGGCCGGCCGGCAACGCCGTCGCCCGAGACGCATGCCGCGACACCGGCGCCACATCCGCCGACACCGACGCCAGAAGGCCGGCCGCCAACGCCTGAAACGCATGTCGCGACGCCGGCACCACATCCGCCGACATCGGCACCGGAGGCCAGGTCCGCAGCGCCGGCGCCGCATCCGCCGACGTCAACTCCAGAGGCGCGGCCGGCGTCGCCACCGCCAGCGCGCCAGGCTGCCGTGACCCCGCACGTCACGCCGCCGCCAATCCCGCATCCGTTCACCGCGACACCGCGTCCAGCGGCGCATCCGTTGCCGCCGGCGACGGTCCAACGGCCGGTGCAGAACACCCGCATCGCGCCGACGCCGCAAGGCTGGCAGCGC
>DATEMD010000146.1:0-5610 GCA_035275845.1 Allostellaceae bacterium
TTCGCCGAGTTGCGCGCTCGTCTTGTCGACCAGCTGTTGCGACAGCAGACGAAATTCGAGCAGCGACTGTTCGTTTTCCCAGGTGCCGACGCGGATAAAGATGGCGACAAACAACGCGAAGAACATCAGCATCGGCACCGCAACCGGGCGCAGGCGCGCGCGCCAAAGAGCGCGCGGCTCGCCGAACGCGACCATCACCAGCGGCAGGAAGAAGAGCACGCCAAGCGTGTCGCCGATCCACCAGGTGAACCAACTCTGGCCGAGTTCGGTGCCGCGGATGGCGTCGACCGCTGCCAGGCCGGTGAGCGCCAGCGTCGCGCTGATGGCGCACAGCGCCGGCGATACGATGAAGAAGCGTGCGAGATCGCTGCCGCTGTCGAGCGGCGCCGGATAGCCGATCAAACGGCGCAGCGACCAGCCACCGATCGCCGCTTGAACAGTCGAGGCAACGGCAATAATCGCCGCCACGCCGGCGGCGTCGGGCACGCCGCCGCGATAGCCGATCCAGACGTTGAGCACCAGCGACCCGAGAAAGGTCCAGGGCAGCGTCGCACCGCCGCCGATCAGCATCGCCGCCATCGCGATGCCCGCCGGCGGGAACACCGCCGTCGCGTATCCAGGCGGAACCGCCAGCAGCAGCCCGAAGCCGCCGCTGAGGGCATAGGCGGCGGCGAGCGCGACCCCCGCCGTGATCCGGCGACGCGTTACCAAAAACCGGATGCGATCAAACCAAAGCATCGCCATCGACGTCCGCAGGCGTGCGCCAAAAAAACTACCACGGGGAAATCGAAAACGGTTCGGATCCCCCACCCGGAACGTGCTGTTAAGACGGCACGATCCGAAAGAACACGTTCGTTGACGGGAAAGGTATCACCTTCGGTCTAGGGCCGAAAGCTCCGAAGCCGGCGCGGATCCGGCCGTTTCAGCCGTCGAGAGCGGCCAAATCCTTGCGCAGATGCTTGCCGGCGGGCGTGAGGATGGCGACAAAATAGGCTTCGCGCAGCCGTCGCTGCGCTCGCGCCGTGCGCACATAGCCGCGGGCGCCGAGATGCAGCATGGCGGTGTGCGCCGCCTTGATCGCCCAATCGCCGGCGTCGATACGCGATTGCAGCACGCGGCGCATATAGTCGCGGTCGGTGGCCAGCGGCGTGGCGCAGAGCGTTTCGGTTTCGCGCTCGAGCCGTTCGAGTGCTTCGGCGATCGGCTCGGCTTGTTCCGGCAGGTAGCGGTTGACATGACCGAGCGAGCGCGCGGCGCGCGCGATCATGGCGAGGCAGTCGCGCATCAAACCGAAAGCGAGACCGTTCTGCAGCAGGATGAAGGTTGGCCGGATCTTCGGCACCAGCGCCTCGGCCGGCGCGGCGAGCACCCGCGCGTCGGGCACGAAGCAATCGCGTAGCGACACCGCCCAGGTGCGCGTGCCGTCGAGCGCAACAAACTGGGCGCGTTGTCCCGATTTGACGCCTGCCATGTCGGTGTCGAGCAGCACCATGACGTGGCTGCCGTCGTCGACGCCGAGAATCGCGCCGAAGACGTGGCCGCGGCCGAGATTGGAGACAAACGGGACCTGGCCGCTGACACGATAGCCGCCCGTCACCTTAAGGCCTTTGAGACGGATCGGCTCGATGCCGGCAAACGTCTTCATTGGATTGGACAAGGCCGTGCCGCCGAGCTGTTCGCCCTTCGCGACCGGGCCGAGATAATCCGCGCGCAGCGACTCATTCGGCGTCACCGCGAGATACCAGGCGCAAGCGTCCTGGCACCACATGCAGAACGCCGTGGCGCCGCATTCCTCGGCGACCAGCGCCGTGGCGCGGACGCCGTCCCACAGATGGCCCGCGCCGTTGGCGGCGCCGACATGCGCCGCATAAGCGCCGGCGGCGCCGAGCGCGCGCAACACGCTCTCGGGATAGTAGCCTTCGAGGTCGATTTTCGTCGCGAGCGGCGCGAGCTCCTGCGCAACGATCGCGCGCACGCGGTCGAAATCGACCGGCGACGCGTCGGCCGCCGGTCGTCGCGACTTGGCGGCGGTACCGCCGCTCGCTGTCACGCCCTTAGGCAAGTTTGACGTCGACCGGCACGGCGTTGCGGAAGGTGCCGGTGACGGGCGACCAGCGCACCGCGTGCGCCACCAGCTCGTCGAGCGTCTTGCGGTCCGCGTCGCCTTCGACATGGGCCTTGATGCGCACGGCGGTGAAGCCGACGGGCTTTTCGCTGGTGTCGCCGACGCCCCACACCGAGGTGATGTTGATGTCGCCTTCGAGCTCGAGCTCGATGCGGCTCAACGTGATGCCGCGATCGATGGCGTTGGCGTGAATGCCGACCGAAATGCACGAGCCGAGCGCCGCCAGCGCCGCCTCGGACGGATTGGGCGCGGTGTCATCGCCGAGCAGCACCGGCGGCTCGTCGACGACGTGCGCCGGCAGGTTGCGGACGTAATTGAGGTGGCGGAACCGGCCTTCCGCGACGGTGCGGCACTTCGCGGTGCGCACCTGCGTTGGGTCAGATTTGCCTTTGGCCGCGAGCTTCTCGAGGCCGTCCTTGTCGACCGGCGCGAGCCGGGTTTTTGTCGTCGTCATGTCGTTGCTCCTTCTGTGAAGATCAATTCTCCGGATGCCAGGCGTAACGGCGGATCAGCGCCAGGCAGCAGGAATCCATCGCGAAGCCCAACAAGCCGATGAAGAGCACGATTGCGGCCAGATTGTCGTAGCGCAAAGTGTCGCGCGCATCGTTGATGGCGTAGCCGAGGCCGGAGGTGACACCGAGGAATTCGGCCGGTACCAGGATGATCCAGGCGACGCCGAGCGCCAGGCGCACGCCGGTGAAAATATCCTGCGCCACCGCCGGCAAGGTAATGCGCCACAGCATGCGAAGCGGGCTCGCGCCGAGATTGCGCGCGACCTTGTGCCAGTTGGGATGCACTTTGCGCAGGCCGTTGGCGGTGGCGAAGGTCACCGGCCACACCGCGGCAGCGGCGATCAGGAAAATGATCGCGCCGTCCCAGGTGGCAAAAGCCATCACCGCAATGGGCATCCAGGCCAGCGGGCTGATCATGCGCAGGAACTGGAATGGCACGTGCGTCATCTGCTGGAACGCGCGACTGCGACCGATGGCGATGCCGACCGGCACACCGATGACCGTGGCGATGGCCAGACCCTGGCCGATGCGCGACAGGCTGGCGAGCGCTTGCGGCCAGATCTGGCCGCCGACCGCGAGATGGACGAGCGCAACGATGGCCGGCACCGGCGCGAAATTGCTGAACGCCGCGGTGTCGGGATCGGCGGCGATGATGGCGCCGCCGAGCCACCACACCACCAGCAGCACGGCGATACCGATCAGCGGATAGAGCCGATGGACGGACAGCCGTAGCCGCCGCGGCGCGCGGGCGCTGCGTTCGGCCGAAGGCGTACCGACCATCGAAATCTCCGTCATACCTCGACGATCTCCTGTCGCTCGTAGGGATGCGCCGGATCGACGCCGACGATCTTGGCCCAGTCGGGATATTTGCTCAGCGCCGCGCGCACGTGGGTGTATTCGACCAGATCCTTGGTGACGAACGCCGGATCGAGGCCCTTCAGGAACGTGGTGTCGCCGGCGACCACCGTCTGGTTCATCGCCTTGACCACCAGCTCGGTGGCCGAGGGATAGGGCCAGGGTTGGAAGTCGATGCGATGGTTGTGCCACTGAGCTTCGTGCTCGAGCGCGCCGGTCGAACCGTAGAATCCGACGTCGTAATAGTTCATCGCGCGATCGACGACGGCGCCCGGCACCGGCAGATAGGCTTTGCCGTCCGCCGACAGCATCTGTGCGACTTCCTTACGATGCTGCGAAGCGTAAAGCTCGGCGCGAACGATCGCGTTGACGATCTTCTGCGTCCACTCCGGCCGGCGCTTGACGTTGTCCTCGTGCATGGTGATGACGCAGCACGGGTGGTTCTTCCAGATGTCGCCGGTGAAGCGCAGCATGCGCGCATTGGCCTTGAGCTCGCCCAACGCGTTGAACGGCTCGGCGACGATGTAGCCGTCGATCTTGCGCGCGGCGAGGCCGGCGGTCATCTCGGGCGGCGCCATCACCTGAAGATTGCACTCGTCCTTCGCCAGTTTGGCGGTCTGCGACTTGATGACCGCTTTGACGCCGGCTTTGCGCAGCGCCATCTGCAACATGATGTTGTGGTTCGAATACCAGAACGGCACGGCAATCTGCTTGCCGCCGAGATCGGCGAAGGTTTTGATGCCGGTCTCATGGCCGACGACGATTCCCGAACCGTTGGTGTGACCCCAGACCATGATCTTGGCTGGAATCTTGTTGTTGTAGCGCATCCACACCGGCACCGGATTGAGCAGGTGCACGATGTTGAAGCGGCGCGCCACGAAGGCCTCGGCGATTTCGGCCCAACCGCGGATCAATGTCGGCTTCGCCACCTTGAGGCCTTCGTCTTCGAAATAGCCGTTGGCGTGCGCGACCAGCAGAGAGGTGGCGTCGGTGATCGGCAGATAGCCGATGCGCACGATCTCGTCGGCATCGGGATCGGCGGCGCGCGCACGTTCGGGCAGCGACGACGCCAGCGCGGCGAGACCGCCGGCGGCGAAATAATCCAGCAGGTCGCGGCGCGAAACACCGTGCCGCAACGCCTCGGTGATCAAGGGAAACTGTTCGCCGTCGGTGACGTCCATGAGCTGAAGCCTCTCTACATTTATAATATGGTGATGACCGCCCTAGCCTGCCGCCACGAACGCGGCGACATCCTGGTCGGCAGTGTGGAACAGGTCCGCGAGCTGCGCGCGGAGGCGGCGGAATTCCATGGTTTCGCGCTTGCGCGTGCCCTCGATGGAGACGGCAACCTGGCCGACGATGCGGCCGGGTCGGCCCGCGAGCACCAAAACGCGGTCGGCAAGCGTGATCGCCTCGTCGAAATCGTGGCTGACGATCACCACCGTGAGGCCGATGCGGCGCGCGATCTCGCGCACCTCGTATTGCAACGCGACGCGCGTCAGCGGATCGAGACCGGAAAACGGCTCGTCCAGTAACAGCACTTCGGGCTCGGGCGCCAGCGAGCGCGCAAAGGCGACGCGTTGCTGCTGACCGCCGGAAAGGCGCTGGACGTTGCTGCCGGCCCATTCCTCGAGCTGCACCAGCTTCAACAATTCGGCGACCCGCGCCTGCGCCTGGCGACCGCGGCCGGCAAAGTCGAGACCGATGGCGATATTCTGCGCCACGGTCATCCACGGATAGAGCGACGGCTCCTGGAACATCAGGACGCAGGCCGGCGTCGGCGCGGCCACCGGCTTGTCGCCGACGAAAATGCGCCCCGTGGTCGGCCGCGCGAAGCCGGCGATGAGCTGCAGCAGCGTCGACTTGCCGCCGCCGCTGCGGCCGACAACGGCGACGATTTCGCCTTTGCCGACGCTGAAGCTGACGTCGTCCAGCACCGGCTGCGCGCGGCCATAGCGGTGCGCGAGCGCTTCGACCCTGATGCTGCGGACGGCGTGATTCATGACCCGGCTCGCTGAAGCCCGATTTCAACGAATGATATATGTGAATAGAGTGATTTGCATACTATAGCCGTGCACAACAGCCTTATATAACATTCTTCCGGCGTTATTTAAGGCG
>DATEMD010000147.1:0-4315 GCA_035275845.1 Allostellaceae bacterium
GGTCGGCGGAAATACGGTGCGCGGTGCCGGGCCGGTCCGCCTGCGCCCACGCCGGACTGCCAAGCAGCGCGGCCGCAATAAAGGCGAACGTGAACCGGACCAGCCTCAAATCTTGAACGCCTCGAAGGTTTCAGGCGCGAACAGCTCCTCGGGCGTGAGCCGACGCTGCGACAATCCTTGCTCGTGGTGATAGCGCAAGAAAGTGTCCAGTGTGTGGCGATTGGCGGCGAGCCCGTAGGGCCACCATGCCGCGCCCATCACGCGCTTCGTCTCTTCGAGATGCGCGCTTTGCCACGGCAGCATGGTCTTCTGTGACGCGATCATCTCGAGATCGGCATAAGTGCGGCGCTGCGCCTCGACGAAGGCCTTCATCAACGACACCGCGATCCAGCGATTGGCTTCGTAGAGGTCGCGGCGCAGCGCGACGACGTGCATGATCGGAAAAATCTTGGTCTTGCGGAAATAGGCCTGCTCGACCTCGACATAATTGGGGAACAGGCGCTTTACCTTGTCGGGCTCGCTGTAAAGGGTCGACGGCAGGCGCGGCGCGTAGATGGCGTCGAGTTCGCCGTCGGCCACCATGCGCGACAGCGTCTGGGTCGGGCCGATCGGCTGCACTTTGAATTTCGCCGGCAGGTTGAGCTTGAGCTTTTCCTCGCGGCCGGGTTCCTCCTCACCACCGGTGAAATAGGTCGGGCTGGCGCAGTCGACGCCGTATTCGTCCTGCAGGATGCCCTTCATCCAGACGATGGCGGTGAGCTGATACTCCGGATTGCCGATACGCTTGCCGGCGAGATCCTTGGGCTCGCGGATGCCGCT
This sequence comes from Allostellaceae bacterium, assembly GCA_035275845.1. Lineage (GTDB taxonomy): Bacteria > Pseudomonadota > Alphaproteobacteria > ATCC43930 > CGMCC-115725 > REEB95. Next base: position 820 of record DATEMD010000147.1, read on the forward strand.
TTTGACGGAGACGGCGAAACACGAATGCCGGAACATGCGCGACGGAAACACCGGAATGGCGACGAAGTCCTTGCGCTCCTTCATCAGCGAGACGCAATACGACGACAGCGACATTTCGGCGGCGTCGAACTCGCGGTGGCGCAGCATGCGCCAGAAGGTTTCCTCGACGACCAAGGGCAAGACGTCGAGATCGATGCCTTCGGGGCGCACCGTGCCATCGGCCAGCGCCCTGACGCGATCATAATCCCAGCACGCCAGCGTCATCCGCAACTTGGACATGCGTTTTATGGCCCCCGAAGGAAAATCGGCGCGTTCCGTTCGGCGCGCCCAGCCCTTATCATAGCGGTCCTTAGCTTCGAAACGGGAGGGAGTTTCGCATGAGCAATGTCACGCTGGCCCAGGCCGCGATCATTACCGACAAGGCGCTGGAGCATGGCCGCGCGCAGAAATTCAAGCCGCTTGCGGTCGCGGTGCTGGATTCCGGCGGCCACCTCGTCGCCTTCAAGCGCGAGGACAAGACCTCGATCATGCGGTTCGAGATCGCCTTCGGCAAAGCCTATGGCTGCCTCGGCATGGGCTTCGGCGGACGCGAGTTCGCGCGCCGCGTGCCGATCGCGCCGCATTTCATCCAGGCGCTGTCGGCAGCGTTCGACGGCCGCGTCGTGCCGGTACCAGGCGGCGTGCTGATCCGCGACGGCAGCGGCGAGATCATTGGCGCCGTCGGCATCAGCGGCGACATCTCGGAGAACGACGAGGCCTGCGGCGTCGTCGGCATCAAAGCGGCCGGACTCAACGCCGACACCGGCGCGACGCCATGAGGCCACGCGCGGTGGCCGCATGAACGACGTTCTGCCCTTCCCTCTGCCGCCGCGGGTGCCGCCGGTCGAGCCCGCGCTGCTGGCGTCGGCGGTGTTCGTCTTCGGCGAATATCTCGACCGGCTGCGCGCCGACTTGCCACCGCCGGACGACACTGCCGAAGAGGGCGAAGCAGCAGCGGCGCAACCCGAAGTCGACACCAAGACGGTGCTCGGCCTGTTCGCCGAGGAGCTCGGCACCAACGTGCCGGTGACGTTGGCGTTGTTCCTGCGCGTCACCGCGCTGTTCCGTTTGTTGTCGCAAAGCCCGTCGCTGGCGCGCTTCGCGCTTGCGCCCGACGGATCGAGCGACGCGCTGTCGGAAGACGCGCTTTTGGCGGCGGCGCGGCTCGACTTGCCGGTGAAGCGGTCGGGCAAGGAAGGCACGGCGGATTTCGACCCGCGCACCTTCCGCGCGGCGCTGACGCGCGAGTGACGGTGACGGGTCTATAACGCTCGAAAGAGCACCATCTGTTGATCGCGCGGGTGCTCCCAATCGCCGAGCAAGATCGGACGCCACGCCAGGCCTTCGCAGAACCGCTCCACCTGCGTGAACCGATAGTGATAGGGATCTTTGCGATCGAAGGTCTGGACTCCGCGCGGATGGTCGAAGGGCGTCCCCACCGGATGGTCTTCGGGGACAAGAAAAAAGGTCGCAAACAATTTCCCGTCGCGCACCATGTGGGGACGCAAGCGCGATAAACAAAGCCGGACATGATCGACCGGCAAATGGCTGAAGAGCGACTGCGCGATGCCCATATCGAATGTCGCGGGAAACTTGGCGAATTGAAATTCGCCGTCGGCGACGAGATTCGTGCGCGGCAATTTGTGCCGAAGACCGCGATGCCGCAGCTCGACGTCGTACCCGGCGTCCAAAAGTTTCTCACTGATGTCCATGCCGTAGTAGTTCCCCGCATCGAGGAACTCGACGAAATGAATACCGCCGCGCAGGCAGCCGCAGCCGATGTCGATGAGCTTCGCCGACGGCACAAGGCCGTTGGCACACAGGAAATCGAATTGCAGCTTGCCGATTTCGTCCCAGGCGCCGCCGATCAAATCCCGATGACGGTTCTGCGCGACCTCGCGCACGACCGCGTCAGTGTCGTAATACGCGTTCGGCCCTGTCTGCGAACTCATCGTGGCTCCTCAACCGGCCAAGGCGGCGCGGCAGGAGATTGCCCGTCGGATCGTTTACGAACTCTTACGCCGCGGGGCCGACGCGGGAGCGATTATTCGATCGCGGGCGCGGCGCCGGGTTGCGCCTTGACCTCGCGCAGCAGGAACAGCAACGGCACCGAGGCAAGCGCGATCACCATGATGAGCATGAAATCGTCGACATAGGCCTGCATCACCGCCTGGCGGTTGACCTCGGCGTCGAGCGCAGCGAGACCTACCGTGGTGTGGATGTTCCAATAGGCCTGAACGCCCGGCGCCGACAGTGCGCGGTTGAAAGGCGTCATGAGCGCGGCGAAGGATTGGTGGCTGATCTGCATGCCGCGCGCCAATTCCGTCTCACAGAACGAAATACCGATCGAGGCGCCGACGTTGCGGATCAGGCTGTAGATGCCGGCGGCCTCGGTGCGCAAGCGCGGGTCGAGCGTGGTGAAGGCGATGGTCGTCAGCGGCACGAACAGGAAGCCCAAGCCGAACCCCTGGACGATGCCGGTCACGACGACAGGCCACCAATCCATCTGCAAGTCGAAATGCGCCATCTGCCAGAGGGAGTACGAGGTCACCGCAAACCCGAAGAGCAGCATCAGCCGCGTATCGACCTTGCCCGACAAGCGGCCGACGATCAGCATCCCGATCATGGTGGCGACGCCGCGTGGCGCCAGCAGATAGCCTGTCGTCACCACCGGATAATTCATCAGCGTCTGGAGAAACGGCGGCATCAGCGCCAGCGTGCCGTAAAGCACGACGCCGATCACCGCGATGAAGATGCAGCCGGCGACGAAGTTACGGTCCTTCAACAGCGCGCGATTGAAGAACGGGTGATCGGCCATCATCGTCCACATGACGAACACCCAAAACGCCGCGACAATGAGCCCGAAATAGACGCGGATCTCGGTCGAACCGAGCCAATCCTTGAGCTCGCCGCGGTCGAGCATCAGCTGCGCCGCACCCACGGCAATGCTCAACATGACAAAGCCGAAGAAATCGAACGGCCGGCCGCGACTGGTCGGCGTCTCGCGCAGGAAGAACAGCAATCCCAGGAAGCACAAAATGCCGACCGGCAGGTTGATGTAGAACACCCAGCGCCAGGTATAGTTCTCGGTGAGCCAGCCGCCGAGCGTCGGACCCAGGATCGGGCCAAGCATGATGCCGGCGCCCCAGATCGCCATCGCCTGGCCGTGCTTCTCGCGCGGATTGGAATCGAGCAGCACCGCCTGCGACAGCGGCACCAGCGCCGCACCGAATAGGCCCTGGAGCAGCCGGTCGATCACCATCTGCGTCAGGCTGCCGGCGACCCCGCACATCACCGACGCGACGGTGAAACCGGCGACCGAGAGCAGGAACAGCCGCTTGCGCCCGTAGCGCATGGCGAGCCAGCCGCATAGCGGCGTCGCGATGGCGGCGGCGACGATATAAGAGGTCAGCACCCAGGCGACCTGGTCCTGGGCGACGGCGAAGCTGCCCTGCAT
>DATEMD010000148.1:0-2666 GCA_035275845.1 Allostellaceae bacterium
AGGAAACATGAAACGTAGATCGCTTCTGGCCGCGGGTTTTGCCGCGGCGCTGGCGTTTGGCGCGGCGGCTCCGGCCGCTCAAGCGGCGAACGACAAGGTGGTCATCGGCGTGATGAACGACATGTCGTCGGTCTATTCCTATCTCGGTGGCATGGGCTCGGTCGCCGCGGCGCGGATGGCCGTGAAGGATTTCGGCGGCAAAGTCCTCGGCAAACCGATCGAGGTGATCTTTGCCGATCATCAGAACAAGCCCGACGTCGGCGCGGCGATCGCGCGCAAGTGGTTCGACCAAGACGGCGTCGACGCGATCGTCGATCTGCCGACGTCGTCGGTGGCCATCGCCGTGCAACAGGTCGCGAAGGAACGCGGCAAGGTAACGCTGATTTCGAACGGCGGCTCGTCGGAGCTGACCGGTAAATACTGCTCGCCGACCGGCGTGCATTGGACCTACGACACGTACGCGCTGGCGCACGTCACCGGCAAGGCGATCGTGCAGCAGGGCGGCAAGAAGTGGTTCTTCATCACGGCCGACTATGCGTTCGGCCATCAGTTGCAGGACGATACCGCAGCGGTAGTCAAGGCGTCGGGCGGCACGGTCGTCGGCTCGGTCAACGTGCCGTTGAACAATGCCGACTTCTCGTCCTTCCTGTTGCAAGCACAGCAATCGAAGGCGCAGGTGATCGGCCTCGCCAACGCCGGCGGCGATACCGTCAACTCGATCAAGCAAGCCGCCGAGTTCGGCATCGTCAAAGGCGGCCAACGGCTGGCCGGCCTGCTGGTCTTCATCGCCGACGTCAACGCGCTCGGCTTGCAAACGGCACAGGGCCTGATGCTGACCGAGGCCTATTATTGGGACCAAAACGCCCAGACGCGCGCCTTCGCCAAGCGGTTCGAAGCTGAATACAACGGCAAGGTACCGACCTCGGGTCAGGCGGGTGTCTACGGCGCCGTGCTGCACTATCTCAAGGCGATGGCGGCGGCCAAGACCGAAGACGGCGTCAAGGTGGTTGCGGAGATGCGTAAGATGCCGATCAACGACTTCATGACGCATAACGGCAAAATCCGCATCGACGGCCGCGTCATCCGCGACATGTACCTGTTCCAAGTCAAAAGCCCGCAAGAGTCGAAATATCCCTACGACTATTACAAGCAGCTCGCCGTGATACCGGGCGACCAGGCGTTCCGGCCGCTCAGCGAAAGCGAGTGCCCGCTCGTGAAGCAGTAAGCGCGCCAGGGTGGGGCCGATGCTGGACTGGTTGCATATCGCCGTGCCACCGGCACCGGCGCTGTTCGGCCAGCTCCTCATCGGCCTCATCAACGGCGCGTTCTACGCGATGCTGAGCCTCGGCCTCGCGGTCATCTTCGGCCTACTCAACATCATCAACTTCGCGCACGGCGCGCAGTACATGCTGGGCGCCTTCTGCGCCTATCTGATCCTGAATTATCTCGGCATCGGCTACTGGCCGTCCCTGCTGGTCGCGCCTATCGTCGTGGGCGTATTCGGCATGCTGCTCGAGCGGTTTTTCATCCGCTGGGTCTATCGTCTCGACCACCTTTATGGGCTGCTGCTCACCTTCGGCATGGCCCTGATCATCCAGGGCGTCTTCCGGCAGTACTATGGCAGCGCCGGCCAGCCCTATTCGATTCCGGACCTGCTGAGTGGCGGCCAGGATCTCGGCTTCATGTTCCTGCCGAACTATCGCGCCTGGGTGATCGTCGCGTCGTCGGCTTTCTGCTTCGGAACTTGGTTCGTCATCGAACGCACGCGGCTTGGCGCCTATCTGCGCGCGGCGACCGAGAATCCGGCGCTGGTCCAGGCCTTCGGCATCAACGTCCCGCGCATGATCACGCTGACCTACGGGTTCGGCGTCGCCTTGGCGGCCCTGGCCGGCGTCCTCGCCGCGCCAATCTATCAGGTGAGCCCGCTGATGGGATCGAACCTGATCATCGTGGTATTCGCGGTCGTGGTGATCGGCGGTATGGGCTCGATCCTCGGCGCGATCATCGGCGGCTTCGCGCTCGGCATCATCGAAGGCCTGACCAAGGTTTTCTATCCCGAGGCCTCGTCCACGGCGATTTTTGTCATCATGGTGATCGTTCTGCTGGTGAAGCCGGCAGGCCTGTTCGGCCGGACGGCATGAGATGAACGAGACCGCCACGGTCCGCACGGTGCGCCGGCTGGCCCTGCTCGCCGCCGCCTTCGTCGCGCCATTCGTCTTTTATCCGATCTTTTTGATGAAGGCGGTGTGCTTCGCGCTGTTCGCCGCGGCGTTCAATCTGCTGATCGGATTCGCCGGTTTGTTGTCGTTCGGGCACGCCGCGTTTTTCGGCAGCGCGTCTTATGTGACGGCTTACGCGGCGAAAATGTGGGGCTTTTCGCCGCTGCCGGCCATCCTGGCTGGAACCGCTGTCGCTGGCGTCATGGGCGTCGTCTTCGGCTGGCTCGCCATCCGCCGCAAAGGCATCTACTTCGCGATGGTGACGCTCGCGCTGTCGCAGATGGTTTACTTTTACGCCCTTGAATCCAAATACACCGGCGGCGAAGACGGCATCCAGGCGGTGCCGCTCCGCGATCTGTTTGGGCTGATCGATCTCAATCAGCCGCTGACGATGTACTATTTCGTCCTGGCGGTCTGCCTGCTCGGTTTCGGCATTATCTATCGCGC
>DATEMD010000149.1:0-6192 GCA_035275845.1 Allostellaceae bacterium
CATGGCGGGCGCGCTGGCGTTCTTCGTCGGTAACTTCTTCGATCGCGGCCAGGCCGATCTGCTGCCGTTCTTCAATTATCATCCGTGGCTCTACCTCGTGCTGATTCCGGCGCTGGCGATGCGGCTGTGGGCGGAAGAGCGCAAGAGCGGCACGATCGAACTTTTTCTGACGCTGCCGGTCTCCATCGCGGCCGCCGTGTTTGGCAAATTTCTCGCGGCCTGGGCCTTTGCCGCGATCGCCCTTGCGCTGACCTTTCCGTTCTGGATCACCGTCAACGTGCTGGGTCATCCTGATAACGGTGTGATCCTGGCGAGCTATATCGGCAGCCTCCTGATGGCGGGGGCATTCCTGTCGGTCGGCGCGGCGCTTTCGGCGCTGACCAAGAATCAGGTCATCGCGTTCGTCATCACCGCCGCCACCTGCTTCGTCTTCACCGCCAGCGGCTCGCCGATCGTGCTCGGGTTCCTGACACCGTGGGCGCCGACTGGGTTGATCAATGTCGTCGCGTCGCTCAGCTTCCTGACGCATTTCAACGCGATCATGCGTGGCGTGATCGAGATGTCCGACGCGGTGTTCTTCGTATCGGTGATCGCGTTGTTCCTCTACGCCAACGCCATCATCGTCGAGTTGAAGAAAGCGGATTGAAGCCGGCGATGAACCGTCCAATGTCCCGCCGCACCACCGCGCTCGCATCGCTCGCCGCCGCGGTCGTCCTGTTCGTCGCGGTCAATCTCATCGCCGGCAACTGGTTTGCCGACGTGCGGGTCGATCTGACACAAGAGGGCCTCTACACGCTGTCGCCGGCGACGCGGACGACGCTTGCCAAGATCGCCGAACCGATCACGTTGCGGTTCTACTATTCGCCGCAGCTCGGTCGCGAGGTCCCGAGTTACGGTGTCTTCGCCGATCGCGTGCGCGAGATGTTGCAGCAATATGCCGCCGTGGCCAAAGGCAAGATCGTGCTGCAAACGCTCGATCCCGAGCCGTTTTCGTCTGTCGAGGATCGCGCCGTCGCCTTCGGGCTCCAGGGCGTGCCGCTCGATCAAAACGGCACGCCGGTCTATTTCGGTCTCGCCGGCACGAATTCGACGGACGATCAGGCGACGATTCCGTTCTTCCAGACCGATCGCGAACGCTTTCTCGAATACGACCTGACCAAGCTGATCGCGGGCCTCGCCGATCCACACAAAACCGTCGTCGGTCTGGCGACGCAACTGCCGCTCGAGGGCGATTTGATGGCGGCGATGCAGGGCCGCCCGTTGGTGCCCTATGCCGTGCTTGAGCAGATGCAGCAGCTCTACGACGTCCACACTCTCGGCGTGGATTTCGCCACGGTTCCGAGTAACGTCGACGTGCTGATGCTGGTGCATCCGCAGAAGCTGTCCGACAAAACGCTCTATGCCATCGACCAATTCGTGCTGAAAGGCGGCCGGGCGCTGGTGTTCGTCGATCCTGATTCGGAAACTCAACGACGCCATCCGAGCCAGCTCAACCCGCCGGGACTGCCGAACGACAGTAATCTCGACAAGCTGTTTGCGGCGTGGGGCTTGCGCCTGGTGCCGAAGATGGTCGCGGCCGACCGCGCCAATGCCGAGCGCGTTAACGCCGGCACCGACACAAACGTCCAAGCCGTTGACTATGTCGGTTGGTTGACGCTCAAGACCGATAGCCTCAGCCGCGACAATCCCATCACCGCCGATTTGTCGCAGATCAACGTCGCGACGCCGGGCGTGCTCGAGCCGTTGCCGGGGGCCAAAACCACGTTTGCGCCGCTGATCACCACCTCGACGGATTCGATGGAAATTCCCGCGGATAAATTCCAGGCGCCCGATCCGGCCGCGTTGCTCGCAGGATTCAAATCGGATGGCAAGAAGCTGGTCATTGCCGCCCAGGTCACGGGTCCGGCCGCGACCGCGTTTCCGGACGGTCCGCCGAAGAGCGGCGAACAGGGCAAGGCCGCTGCGGCGGACAAGAAGGACGATGCGCCGCCGCCAGCGGCGGTCAAGACGGCGGTCAAGCCGATCGACGTCGTCGCGGTCGCTGACACCGACATTCTCGACGACCGTTTCTGGGTCCAAGTGCAGAATTTCTTTGGCCAGCGGGTCGCCGTGCCCACCGCCAGCAACGGCGATTTCGTCACCGATACGATCGACGTCCTTGCCGGCGGCACCGATCTTGTCGGCCTGCGCAGCCGCGGCACCGCGGTGCGGCCATTCACGCTGGTGCAGAACATTCAGCGCGCGGCCGACACGCGCTATCAGACGAGTGAAAAAGGGCTCGAGGACAAGCTGAAGGACACCGAGCAGAAGCTCAAGGATTTGCGCGACAAAGGCGCGCATCAGGCCGGCGCCGTCGATGCCGCGCAGAACGAAACGATCGAGAATTTCCGCGCTCAGATGCTGGCGACGCGCCGGCAATTGCGGCAGGTGCAGCTTGCTGAGCGCGAAGACATCGACCGGCTGCAGAACTGGGTCGAATTCTTCGATATCGCGCTCATCCCGATCCTGGTCGCGTTCGCGGCCCTGGTGATCGGCACTGTGCGGCTCCGACGCCGGCAGCGCCGGGCGGCAACCGGCTGAGGCAGAGAGGACAGCATGCGACAGCGTCATCTGCTGATCTTGCTTGCCGTCACCGCGCTCGCCGTGGTGTTGGCGGTGGTGTCGAGCGTCGGCGGCCCATCGGCGCAAAGCGATCCGCTCGTCGGCAGGCTCGTCTTGCCGGATCTCGGTCCGCAACTCCAGTCGGTCGACCGGGTCACGATGGTTCACGGCGCGCAGAAGGTGACCTTGAAGCGCGCGGCCGATGGCTGGCAGGTCGAAGAGAAGGGCGGCTGGGCCGCCGATGCAACGCGCGTGCGCCACTTGCTACTCGGTCTTGCCGAGCTTCGCTACGTCGAGCCCAAGACGCGCGAGTCCGCGCTTTACGCACGTCTCGGCGTCGAAAACGCCGGCAAGCCGGAGTCCAAATCGACGCTCGTCACGGTCGCCGATGCCAAGGGCAAGCTGCTGGCCGACATCATTGCCGGCAACAGCAAGTACGATGAGCTCGGCGGCGGTGACGACGGGCTCTATGTGCGCAAACCGGGCGATGTTCAGAGCTGGCTTGCGCGTGGTTCGCTCGGCCTTGCTGGCGACAACGGCATCTGGCTCGACAAGGCCCTATTCGACGTGCCGGCGGCGGGGATCAAGGAGGCTGTCTTCGTCGCCGCCGATACGCAAGCCGTCGCGATCGTGCGTGCCGCCGCCAGTGACAAGTTCCGCCTTGCGTCGCCGATTCCGAAAGGCGAGAAGCTCAAAGACGGCGACCCGCTGGCCGAGCCGGCAGGTGCGTTGGCATCGCTCGAGCTCGCCGACGTCCAGCCGGCGGCGGCATTCGCTTGGCCGACGGCCGGCGTCGCGCACGCGCGCTTTACGACGTTCGACGGTTTGACCGTGACGCTCGATATCGCCGATCGGGACAAAACCAGCTGGGTGCGGATTACCGCCGCGGGTTCCGGCGGCGCTGTTGCCAAGGCCCAGGCGATCAACGCCAAGGTGCACGGCTGGCTTTTCGCCTTTCCCGATTACAAAACCGGTTTGTTCAAGACCACGCTCGCGGGTCTGATCGCGCCGGCCAAACCGTCGTGAGCGACGCGATCGCGTCGCCCTGCGTTCGGCTCTGTACGGTCGATCCGCGCACCGGCCTGTGCCGCGGCTGTTGGCGGACGCTGGCGGAAATCGCGGCCTGGCCGACGCTCGACGACGACGGCCGGCGTCGGATTCTCGAAGCCATCGGAACCCGCCGCGCCGGATGACAGCCATGCGCCGGTGCGGTCGTAAATGCCGCCCGGCATGCCTATATGATCGCCGCAGGAGGGTATTCCGATGCGCGATTCAGGGGCGACGATCCGGCCGGTGGCCAAGCTGGTCCGGGGCATTCCGGCGAATGACGGCGCCGGCGTAAAGCTGACGCGGGTGATCGGCAGTCCGGCTCTCGATTCGCTCGATCCCTTCCTGCTGCTCGACGAGATTCGTTCGGCCGACGGGGCTGATTATATCGGCGGCTTTCCGGAACATCCGCATCGCGGGTTCGAGACCGTGACCTACGTCCTCGCCGGGCGCATGCGGCACGGCGACAACAAAGGCAATCGCGGGTTGCTCACGCCCGGCAGCGTGCAATGGATGACGGCGGGTCGCGGCATCGTCCACTCCGAAATGCCGGAGCAGCAGGACGGACTGATGTGGGGCTTCCAGCTGTGGGTCAACCTGCCGGCCAAGAACAAAATGATGGCGCCGCGCTATCAGGACATCGAGCCCGATCGCATTCCCGAAACCGTGTCGACCGACGGCGCCAAAGTTCGCGTGCTGGCCGGTGCGTTCAACGGCGTGAAAGGTCCGGTCGCTGATATCGTGACCGATCCCATGCTGCTCGACGTGACGTTGACCGGCGCGGGCAACGTGCTGGTGCCGGTGCCGGCGACCCATAACGGCTTCGCTTATGTCTTCGACGGCGCGGCGACGGTCGGTGCGCCGGGCACGCCGGTCGCGCGCGGTCAAATCGCAGTCTTCGGTGCTGGCGACGTTGTGCAACTGTCGGGTGGTCCGGGTCGCGTGCTGGTCGCGGCGGGTAAGCCGCTCAACGAGCCGGTGGCGCGTTATGGTCCGTTCGTCATGAACACGCCGGATGAGATTCGCCAGGCGATTGCTGACTATCAATCCGGTCGGTTTTGAGGGTAGGATTCGCGCCGTCCACGGGGGTTAGACGAACGCATGAAACGATTCGCCGTCCTGATCGCCGTCCTATTCCTGTTCGGATGCGCCGGCCCGACTTGGACCAAGGATGGCGCGACGCCAACCCTGGTCGCCAAGGATCTGTCGGATTGCAACAGCCTCGCGGCGAGCGCGACGCAACGTGATACGAACATCAATCAGGACATCCTCGCCGCGCGCAGCAAGGACTGGCAGGACACCGGCGCGCTGTTCACCGTGCAGCAAACCTATGCCGCGCAGACTCAGACGCAGTCGTCCGATATCGTATCCCGGTGCATGATTTCGAAGGGCTACGCGCCCGGCGGTTGAACGCCTAGCGGCGCTGCGACGCCGTCGGCTTGGGGCTACGTTCGATCGTGCTCGGGCCGTAGCAATGTTCAGGGCCCGGAAAGGCGCGTGTGCGCACGTCCGCTGCGTAGGCCGCGGCCGCGGCGGCGATTGCCGGGTTCAGCTCGGCATAGCGTTTAACGAAACGTGGCTTGTGCCCGTCCGAGAGACCGACCAGATCCTCCGTCACCAGGATCTGACCGTCGCAGGCAGGCGATGCGCCGATGCCGATGGTCGGCACCGGGATCGCCTCGGTGACGCGACGCGCGACCGGTTCGTTCGTGCCTTCGATGACGATCGCAAAGGCGCCCGCCTTGGCGATGGCGCGCGCGTCGGCCATGACGCGGTCGGCTTCGGCTTCGTTGCGCCCTTGGGCGCGGAAGCCGCCGATGACGTTCACCGATTGCGGCTGTAAGCCGATATGGCCCAGCACCGGAACGCCGCGCTCGACCAGGAAGCGCACGGTATCGGCCATGGCCTCGCCGCCCTCGATCTTGATGCCGGCGCAGCCGGTTTCCGCCATGACGAGGGCCGCATTCTTGAACGCCTGCGCCGGGCTTTCCTGATAGGTACCAAATGGCATGTCGACAATGACGCAGGCGCGCGCTGCACCGCGCACCGCCGCTGCGCCGTGCGCGATCATCATCTCGAGCGTCACCGGCAGCGTGCTGTCGAAGCCGTAAACCACCATGCCGAGCGAATCACCGACCAGAAGCAAGTCGGCGATCGGGTCGAGCGTGCGCGCCATCGCCGCGCTGTACGCCGTCAACGCGACGATCGGCTCGCCGCCTTTGCGCCGCGCCAGTTCGGCGGGTGTGCGCTTCTTGCCTTCGGGGGTCGCAACGCTCATACGAACTCCACAAGGATCGTGATTGCGGCATTCTACCGCAGTGCAGCATAATTGGGCACTAGCGTTTCGCATATGCCCAAAAGGCCCGGAAACGCCTGATCGGCCGGCGATTTGCCGCCATGCCGAGCTTGTCATCGGGCCTGAAGAGCTTTAAGTCAACGACGGTTTCCGCAGGAGTGTTCAATGGGTTATCGGGTCGCGGTCGTCGGCGCCACCGGCAATGTCGGGCGCGAGATGTTGAGCATTCTCAGCGAGCGCAGCTTCCC
>DATEMD010000150.1:0-9158 GCA_035275845.1 Allostellaceae bacterium
ACGCTCAACTATGGCGCGTTCATCAACACCGTGGTCAATTTCGTGATCGTCGCCTTCGCGGTGTTCCTGCTGGTGAAGCAAATCAACAAGCTGACCGCCAAATTCTCGCCTGGCCAGGCGCCGCCGTCGCCGACGACCAAGGAATGCCCCTATTGCATTTCGACGATCGCGCTCAAGGCGACCCGCTGCCCGCACTGCACCGCGACGCTCGCCTGAGACGAATCAGATCCGGCGGCGGCGCGCCGCCAGGAACAGGCGCAGGGCGCGCCACGGATCAGGCCGCAGGATGCGCGGCGCGAAAACGTCGTAATCCGCGCTTTCGATCTGTGCAAGCCAGCGTTCCGCGACGATCGCCGGCAAGAGCACAGGCATTGCCGCCTCGGGTAACTCGTCGCTCAGCGTGCGTGCCTTGGCAAACCGGAGATGTGCCGCTTCGGCGATCGTCGCCGCCGCATCGCGCAACGCCGGCGTCGCCTTACCGCCTAAGGCGTGCCGGCCGGGATCGAGCTCCATCGGAATGAGCGAGCGGCCGAAACGGGCGTTGAACGCCGTGGCGCGCAGCACGCCCGCGAGCGCATAACCGACGCCGACGTGGCGCGCCGCGGTTGCCGACGCGCCCTTGTTGTCTTTCGCCGCCAGCGCCTGCAGCGCCAGGAAATTGAGGCCGCCACCGGTGGCATCGACGTAATCTTCGAGCTGCGTGAAGGTCGTCGGCGGGTCCGGCAACAAATCCTGCTCGCGCGCGTCAATCATGCGCGTGAGTGTCGATTGCGACAGATGATGTTCGCGAATGGCGCGCGCCAGCGGCTCGGCCACTTCATGGCGGCGCGGCGGCTGGCCGGCGGCGATTTCGGCGAGCGTGTCGCGCCACCATTGCAGCCGGACACGGCCCATCATCGGCTCGCGCACACTCTCGCGCACCTTGGCGAGCTCGTAATTGAAGGCGTAGAGCGCGAACAGGTTTTCCCGGCGATGTTCGGGCGCGAACAAGGCGGTCGCGAAGCGGTCGCGATCATGCTCCCGCACCAGCGCCGCCAACGAGGACGGTGTGGAGGGTTCGGCTTCGACTACCGACGCCATGCTCAATTGCCTCCCGGCGATTGCGATCGGGACAGACGCTCCGGCGCCGCCTAACCCGGGAACTTGCGAACGAGCGGCCGCAGGCTGGCGATTCTCCGCGCGTCCGTCAAGGCGCCGTGGTTAACCCGACGGTAACAGTGCGGCGGCGACGCGCCGCTCTTCCGCCACCAGGACGTTGTACGTGCGGCAGGCAGCGCCGGTGTCCATCGCGTCGACCACCATGCCCTTGGCCTTGAGCGCGGCGCGTAGCGCCGGCGGCACCGGTACCATGCGGGGGCCACAACCGAGCAGCAGGATCTCGATGCCGCGGTCGAACAGCGCGCTCAAACTGTCGAGCGTGATCTCAGTGAGCGAACCAACCGACCACGCAACGGTGGCTTCGGCGGTGACGAGAATGGCGCCTTCGTAGGCGACGCCGCTGACATGGAACCCGTTGCGCCCGTAACTATCGACGACCTGGCGCCCGGCGGGGATCAGGGGCGTGACATCGGTCACGGCGCGCCGGTCTTGGCCCCTGGCGACGGATTGGCTGCGGCCGGTGACGACGGCGCGGGTTCGCCGCCACGGCCGTGCACACCCTTGGGCCGAATGTAATAAAGCATCGGCGCGGCGATGAAGAGCGATGAGTAGGTGCCGACGACGATGCCCCACAGCATCGCGATCGAGAAGCCGTGCAGCACCTGGCCGCCGAAGAAGAACAGCGACAACACCGCCAGCGCCGTGGTGCTGACCGTCAGGATGGTGCGCGACAGGGTCTCGTTGAGGCTCTTGTTGATGAGCGTCGAGAAATCCATCGTCTTGTAGCGGCGCATGGTCTCGCGCACGCGGTCGTAGATCACCACCGTGTCGTTGATCGAATAACCGGCGATGGTCAGGATCGCCGCCAATGTCGTCAGGTTGAACTCGACCTGCAACAACGCGAACAACCCGACCGTGGTGATCGTGTCGTGCAGCGTCGACAGCATCGCGCCGATGCCGAACTGCCACTCGAAACGGAACCAGACATAGATCGCAATCGCGACCAGCGCCAGGATCGTGGCGATGGTGCCGGCGCGGATCAGCTCGGCGCCGATCGTCGGCCCGACGACGTTGGTGCTGCGATAGTCGACGCCGGGGCCGAGCGCCTGCTTGACCTTGGTGACCGCAGTTTCTTGCGCCTGGTCGCCGCCAGGCTGACGTTGGACGCGGATCATCACGTCGTTGGGGCCACCGAAGCCTTGCAGCGCGACCTGGCCGATACCGAGACCATCCAACTTGGTGCGCATCGCCGAAAGATCCGCCGGCTGCGGCGTGCGCGCCTCGATGACGATACCGCCGGAGAAATCGATGCCGTAATTGAGGCCGTTGATGCCGAACAACACGATCGAGCCGATCGTCATTACGGCCGAGATCGCGAAACCGAACATGCGCATCCCCATGAAGTCGATATTGGGGATGCGGCGGATGACGATGAGCGGACGGAACATCGATGCGGACCTAGATCGGAATCACTTTGGGCTTGAAGCGGCGCAGCCAGGTGACGATTTGCAGGCGCGTCACCAGGATGGCTGAGAACAGCGACGTCAGCACGCCGATGCTCAACGTCACGGCGAAACCCTTCACCGGACCGGAGCCGAGCCAGAACATCAGCGCGCCAGCGACCAGCGTGGTGACGTGGCTGTCCAGAATGGTGCCAAAGGCGCGCTCGAAGCCGGCTTGCAGCGACGAGATCAGCGAGCGGCCGCCGCGCACTTCCTCGCGGATGCGCTCGTAGATCAGCACGTTGGCATCGACCGCCATACCCAAGGTGAGGGCGATGCCGGCGATGCCGGGCAACGTCAGCGTCGCGCCGAGCAGCGTCAGCGCCGACATCATGATGCACAAATTGAAGAACAGCGCGACGTCGGCAAAGATCCCGAACAGGCCATAGAACACGACCATGAACAGCACGACCAGAATGACGCCGACGACGCACGAGGTTGTGCCTTCGCGGATCGAATCCGCGCCGAGATCAGGGCCGACGCTGCGTTCCTCGATCACGGTCAGCGGCGCGGGCAACGCGCCGGCGCGCAGCAGCAACGCCAGATCGTTCGCCGACTGCGCGGTGAAGCTGCCGCTGATCACGCCCTGCCCGCCCAAGATCGGCTCGCGGATCACCGGCGCGCTGATCACCTTGTTGTCGAGCACGATGGCGAACAATTTGCCGACGTTTTCCTTGGTCGCTTCCGCGAAACGCCGGGCGCCGACGGAATCGAACTTGAACGACACCACCGGTTCGTTGTCCTGGAAGGTCGGCTGCGCGTCGGTCAGCATGTCGCCTGACACCAGCGCGCGGCGGCGCACGACATAACCGGTGGGCAGGCCCGGACGGCTCTCCGTCGCCGGGAGGAATTCGTCGCCCGGCGGCACGCGGCCCGCGCGCGCCTCTTCGGCCGACGCATTCGGATCGACCATCTGGAAGGTCAGCCGCGCGGTCTTGCCGAGCAGCGCCTTGACGTGCTCGGGATTGCTGACGCCCGGCAGCTCGATGAGGATACGCTTATCGCCTTCGCGCTGAATGGTTACTTCGCGCGTGCCGGTTTCGTCGATGCGGCGGCGCACGATCCCGATCGACTGGTCGACCGCCGATTGTTGCCGCTTCTGGACGGCTTCGGGAGTTGGTTTCAGCGTGATCGTGCCGTCGGATTCGGTCGTGAACTGAAGGTCGGAATCGAATTTGACGACGGCATCGTGCACTTCCTGATATTTCGACGCATCGGTCAGCTTGACCGATGCGTGATCGCCAGCGACGCCGAGATTGGTGTAGCCGACATGGCTGGCGATCAGCGCGGTGCGCAGTTCGTCGACCAGGTTGTTGAGCCGGTCCCGTTCGACCGACGCGGTGTCGACTTCGAGCAGAAGGTACGAACCACCACGCAAGTCGAGGCCCAGGCTTACCTGATGCTTCGGCAGGAAGCTTGGCCAGCTCTCCACCGTCTGCGTCGTGAAGGCATTGGGCAGCGTGAAGATGACCCCCAGCGCACAAACCGCCAGAATCAGGGCGACCTTCCACGTCTGAAAATACAGCATACGTTAGCCGCCGGCTTTGGCGCTGTCCTTGGTTTCGTCCTTGGCCGCGGCATCATCGCCGTCGCCGCCGTTATCCTTGGCGCCGGCCGCCGGCGCAGTCTTGGCGAGCACGTTGACGATGGTGCTGCGCACGACGCGTACGCGGGTGTTGTCGGCAATGTCGATCAGCACCTCGTCGTTGTTCACCACCTTGGCGACGGTGCCGATGATGCCGCCGCCGGTGATGACGCGATCGCCACGGCGGAGGGCCTCGAGCATCGTTTTGGTCTCTTTCGCCTTCTTCTGCTGCGGCCGGATGAGGAAGAAATAGAAGACGACGAAGATCAGCGCGAGCGGCGCCATCTGCATGATCGAACTTGCGCTGCTGCCTCCGGCCGCCTGCGCATAGGCCGGCGAAATCAAGAACATATCGGACTCCCGCGCGATGTGGAGCGCATTGGTAATGGACTTAGGTTGAAAGCGCAAGGCGAGGGCGTTGTTGACGGCGCGCGCCCGCGCGCTTAGGGTCGCGGCGAAATTTTCCCTCTCGACCAAAGGCTTATCACCCCTTCCATGAGCGCCGACAAGAGCCACGACACGCTGTTGCAACGCATTGCCGACTCCCTCGAGCGCCTCGCGCCGAAGGCCTATCCGCCGGTCGATTTTGAGGCCGCCGACGCCTTCATTTGGCATGCCGAAGGCCAGTGGCTCGAACCGGTGAAGACGGTGAATCGCGTCGACATCGAGCTGCTGCAAGGCGTCGAACGCGTGCGCGACATCCTGCTCGACAACACGCAACGGTTCGCCAAAGGCCTGCCCGCCAACAACGTGCTGTTGTGGGGCGCGCGCGGCATGGGCAAGTCATCGCTGGTCAAGGCGGTGCACGCGACGGTCAACAAGGAGCGGCCGCGAACTCTGGTTCTGGTCGAGATCCACCGCGAGGACATCCCGTCCCTGCCCGTTCTGCTGTCGAAGCTGCGCGCGACCAAGCGGCGTTGCATTCTGTTCTGCGACGACCTGTCGTTCGATGCACAGGACGCCAGCTACAAGTCGCTCAAGGCCGTGCTCGAAGGCGGCATCGAAGGCCGGCCGGACAATGTCGTTCTTTACGCGACGTCGAACCGCCGCCACTTACTGGCGCGCGACATGATCGAGAACGAACGCTCGACCGCGATCATGCCGGGCGAAGCCGTCGAAGAAAAAGTCTCGCTCTCCGATCGTTTCGGTCTGTGGCTTGGCTTCCATGCCTGCGATCAGGAAACCTATCAGGCGATGATCCGCGGCTATGCCGCGTGCTACGGCCTCGACTATCCAGCCGACAAGCTCAAGGCAGAATCGCAGGAGTGGGCGATCACCCGCGGTGCGCGCTCGGGCCGCGTGGCGTGGCAATACATCCAGGACCTCGCCGGCCGCCTTGGTAAGAAGCTCGAAGCGCGCTAACGCACCGCGCTCGCCTGGCTCGCCGCCAGATATTGCGTCGGATCGAGCACCTGGGTGCCGCGGCGGATTTCAAAGTGGAGCTGCGGCTCGCTGACGATGCCCGTCGAACCAACCGTGGCGATCTCCTGACCGCGCTTCACCACGTCGCCGCGTTTTACCAGCAGCGTCCCGTTGTGCGCATAAGCGGTCATCCAGCCGCCAGCATGCTTGACGAGAATGAGATTGCCGTAACCGCGCAGCTCGTTGCCGGCATAGGCGACGACGCCGGAATCTGCGGCGTGCACCGGCGTGCCTTTGGCCGCCGCGATGTTGATGCCGTCGTTATGCGTGCCCGCCGCCGTCGTGCCGAAACGGCCGATGACCTTGCCCTGCACCGGCCACAGGAACCGGCCGCCGCTCGGTGGCGGTGCCGCCAGATCGGCTTGCGGCTGCTGCGGTGTGGTCACGATCGTGGCCGGCGTCTGCGCTGGCGGCGGCAGGCTCGCGATCTCGGGTTTTTGCCGCGGCGGTGACGGCGGCGCACCTGCCGGCTGCGTCGTCACCGGCGCAAGGCTCGTCGCAGCGATCTCGGGCTTACCCGGTGGCGGCGCCGGCAACGGCGCGAGCGGCCGCGCCACGGCCGGCGGCAGCTTCAACACACGGCCCGGCGTCACGGCGAATGGCGGCGTCAGCTCGTTCATGCGCGCCAACGAATAGAGCTCGACGCCTTCGCTATCGGCGATCGAGTACAGCGTCTCGCCGCGTTGCACGATATGCGTCGGCGTCCGCGGCACTTTCAGCGCCTGACCTGCCGCCAGGCGATAAGGCGGCTGCAGATGATTCGTGTCGATCAGGTCGCGCACCGGCGATCCCGTCCGTTGCGAGACCTGGTAGATCGTTTCGCCGTGCTGCACCACGACCTGTCCGCCCGGAATGTCGCCGGGATTGGGTGGCAGTGGCGCCGCAGGATTCTGCGCAACCGGCGGTGCGGACGATCCGGCAGCCGGCGGCGCGCCCAGACGCACATGCGCGTTCTGGCAACCGGCGAGCGCCGTCGCCAGAGCGAGTGCCAACAACGAAGCGCGCCGTCGCCGATCGCGCGGATTCATAAGCGCAGTTTATGACGCGCGCGGCGGCTGCGACAGGCCCTCGCGCGCCCGTGGTAATCCGGCAACCAGCGGCACGAATCGGACGCCACCGAGATCCTCGACCGCCAAGTCGCCGTTCTTGCGCCGAACACGCAGCAGCTTCTGATCGCGCCGAGCCGGACCGACCGGCGCCACCAGGATGCCGCCCTCGGCGAGATGTTCGAGCAGATTTTCGGGAATCTCCGGCGCCGCCGCGGTGACCATGATGCGGTCGAAGGTTTCGTGCTCAGGCCAGCCCTTGGTGCCGTCGCCGAAGCGCGTCGTCACGTTATGCAAACGAAGCTTGGCAAATCTTGCCTCGGCTTCCTTGAGCAGCGCGCGATGCCGTTCGATGGTCAGCACCCGCCGGCACAGCCGCGCCAGCACCGCCGCCTGATAGCCGGAGCCGGTGCCGACTTCGAGCACCTTGTGACGATCGTTGAGGTCGAGTGCCTGCGTCATCAGCGCGACGACATAGGGCTGGCTGATCGTCTGGCCGTGGCCGATCGGCAGCGCGACGTTCTCGTAGGCCTGCTCGCGGAACGTCGCTGGTACGAACAGCTCGCGCGGCGTGCGTTCAATCGCGTTGAGCACGCGCTGGTCCGCGATACCTTCGGCGCGCAACTCCATGATCAGGCGCGCGATCTCGACTTTATGTTGCTCCGTCGTCATCGAAAAGCCCGCCGCAAGCGTGTCAACACGCGGCGGCTGGTGAGATCGAAGAACACCGGCGTCACCGAGACATAACCGTCGACCACCGCCTTGACGTCGCTGCCGCGCCGCGTGCGTTGTTCGTCACGCATCGGACCGATCCAATAATAAGGCCGGCCGCGCGGATCGAGACGCTCGACAAGATTATCACCGATCTTGCGCCGCCCTTGCGCGGTGACGTGGATGCCTTTGACCTTGGATGGCGGCAGATCGGGAAAGTTGACGTTCATCAGCGTATTGCTCGGCCAGCCTTCCGCGACGAGCCGGCGAACGACGCGCGGCGCGTATTTCGCCGCGGTCATCCACTGGAAATCGGCGCCGCTGGCCGCATGCTGGCTAAAGGCGATGGCCGGCACGCCGAGCAACGTCGCCTCGAGCGCGGCGGCAACGGTGCCGGAGTAGATCACGTCCTCGCCCATGTTGCCGCCGGCGTTGATGCCGGAGAACATCAGGTCGGGCTTGCGATCGCGCATGAAGCCGTTGACCGCCAGCAGCACGCAGTCGGTCGGCGTGCCGTCGACGGCGTAGCGCTTGGTGCCCAGTTTACGGATGCGCAAGGGCCGCGCGATGGTGAGCGAGTGACTGGCGCCGCTTTGCTCGGCCTCGGGCGCGCATACCCAGACATCGTCGGAAAACGACCGCGCCAGCTTGATCAGCAGCTTGAGACCGGGAGCCTCGATGCCGTCGTCGTTGGAAACCAGAATGCGGGCACGGCGCAGGTCGACCGGAAAATCAAACGCCACCGGCAATAACCTCGATTCCGCCCATATAGGATTTGAGCACGGCAGGCACCGCGATCGAGCCGTCGGCGCGCTGGTAGTTCTCCATCACCGCAATCAGCGTGCGTCCGACGGCGAGGCCGGAACCGTTGAGCGTGTGGACGAAGCGCGTTCCCTTCCCGCCTTTGGGCTTGCAGCGCGCATCCATGCGCCGCGCCTGATAGTCGCCGCAGTTCGAGCACGATGAAATTTCGCGGTAGGCACCCGCGCCGCCATTCTCGCCCGGCAACCAGACCTCGATGTCATAGGTCTTGCGTGCGGCGGCGCCCATGTCGCCAGCACACAACAACATGACGCGATAGGCCAAGCCGAGACGCTTCAGCACTTCCTCGGCGCACGAAGTCATGCGCTCATGCTCGTCGCTCGATTTGTCGGGATGCGCAATCGACACCAGCTCGACCTTGTCGAATTGATGCTGGCGGATCATGCCGCGCGTGTCCTTGCCGGCGGCGCCGGCTTCAGAGCGGAAGCACGGCGTCAGCGCGGTGTACCGCAGCGGTAGCTTCTCGTCGTCGACGATGTCCTCGCGCGCGAGATTGGTCAGCGACACTTCGGCCGTCGGCAAGAGCCACAGGCCCGTCGTGGTACGGAACAAATCGTCGGCGAATTTCGGCAGCTGGCCGGTGCCGAACACCGCGGCGTCGCGCACCAGCAGCGGCGGCACGACTTCGGTGTAGCCGAACTCGCGGGTGTGCAGATCGAGCATGAATTGTCCCAACGCGCGCGCCAGCCGCGCGACACCGCCCGACAACACGACGAAACGCGCGCCCGACATTTTGGCGGCGCGGGTGAAATCCATCCCGCCAAGCGCTTCGCCGAGCGCGGCGTGATCCTTGGGCTTGAAAGCGAACTTTGGCTTGCCACCGACTTCACGAAGCATTTTGTTGTCGGCCGCGTCCTTGCCGTCTGGCACGTCATCTGCCGGCAGGTTAGGCAGCGGCGCCAGCGCCGCATCCACCGCCTCGCGCAGCTGCGTCGCTTCGGCTTCGAGAAACGCCTGCTTCTCTTTGCTCTC
>DATEMD010000151.1:0-5994 GCA_035275845.1 Allostellaceae bacterium
CAAGGCCGAGCGCGAGAAGCGGGCACAGGAATTCGTCGAGCTGGTGCATCTGAAGGGCTTCGAGGACAGCTATCCATCGCAACTGTCGGGCGGCATGCGGCAGCGCGTCGCCATCGCGCGGACGCTCGCGGTGGAGCCTGAGATCCTGCTGATGGATGAGCCGTTTGGCGCGCTTGACGCGCAGACCCGCGCACTGATGCACGAGGAGTTGCTGGCGATCATGCGGCGCGCGCCGAAAACGGTGGTGTTCGTTACCCACGACGTGCGCGAGGCCGTCTATCTCGCCGATCGCGTCGCGGTAATGTCGGCGCGGCCGGGCCGCGTCAAGGAAATCGTCGATACCAAGTTCACGAGCAACGCGCGCGGTGAAGAGCTTTTGCAGACGCGCGAGTTCGCCGATAAGGTCGATCATCTGTGGAAATTGGTGCGCGACGAGGCAATCCGCGCCCAGGGCACGC
Organism: Allostellaceae bacterium; assembly: GCA_035275845.1. Classification (GTDB taxonomy): domain Bacteria; phylum Pseudomonadota; class Alphaproteobacteria; order ATCC43930; family CGMCC-115725; genus REEB95. The sequence goes on from DATEMD010000151.1 coordinate 459, forward strand.
GCGAATGAGCGGCGCGGCCGCGCTCGAAGCCGATACGCGGCGCATCGCGGCGCGTCCGCCGTTGGCTCAGCGCCTCGTCGGTGCGTTGTGGCGCGCGCTGCCGGTGATCCTGGTCTGTATCGCCTGGCAGATTGCGCCGTCCGTCGGCCTCATCAATCCCGATGCGTTGCCGCCGTTGAGCGCCGTCGTGGCCGCGTGGTGGGGGCTGCTGATGGATGGCAGTCTGGCCAGCAACGGCATGACTTCGCTGTACGAGGTCGTCGTCGGTCTCGGCCTCAGCATCGTCGTCGGCATTGGCTCGGGCGTGCTGATGGCGTGGTATGCGCCGGTTGAGGCGATCGTCAGCCCGCTGATGAAGAGCCTCTATCCGATGCCGAAATCGGCGCTGATTCCGGTGATGATCCTGTGGTTCGGCCTTGGCCCGAACTCCAAAATTGCCTCAATCTTCGCCGGCTGCCTGCTGCCGGTGGTGCTGAGCTCCTACAACGGCGCGCGCGGCGTCGACCAGACGTTGATCTGGTCCGCGCTCGGCCTCGGCGCGTCGCGGCGCCGCGTGCTGTGGGAGGTGGTGATTCCCGCCGCCTTGCCGGAAATCATGGCCGGCATCCGCAACGCGCTCGCCATCTCGTTCATCCTGATGGTGGCGGCCGAATTCCTCGTCGGCCAGCAAGGTTTGGGCTATGTGATTTCGTTCCTCGGCGATGGTGGTGTTTACGATGCCATGTTCGCCGGCGTGCTCACGGTCTCGGCCGTCGGCTTTCTCGCCGACCGCGTCTATCTCGTGTTCATGCAGCGGATGCTCCGATGGCGGGATTGAGCGCGCCCAGCCGCCGTGAGACCTATCTGACCGCGCTGCGCGTGGGATCGGGCATCGCGTTCTTCGCCGCCTGGCAGCTCACCGCCATGTCGCACGTCTTCTCGGATTTCCTGCTGCCGTCGGTGCCGGTGGTGTTCGAGCGACTGTGGCACGATTTGATTTCGGGCGATCTGCTCGACGGCATTCTGCTGACGTTGATCCGTACCTTCATCGGCTTCGTGCTGGCGGCGGTGGGCGGTGTCGCGCTCGGCGTCTCGATCGCGCGCATTCCCATCGTGCGCTGGTTCTTCGATCCGCTGATCTCGGTGGGATTGCCGATGCCCAAGATCGCCTTCCTGCCGATCTTCATGCTGTGGTTCGGCGTGTTCGACACGTCGAAGATTCTGATGGTGGCGTTCTCGTCGATCTTTCCGGTGATCGTCGAGGCCTGGGCCGGCACGCAGAACATCGACAAGTACATGACGTGGTCGGCGATGAGCCTGGGCGTCAACCGTCACCGCTTCCTATGGGAGATCGCGCTGCCGGCGGCGCTGCCGCAAGTGTTCACCGGCCTTCAGGTGGCGCTGCCGATCGCACTCATCGTCGACATCGTCTGCGAGATGCAGATGGGCGGCGAGGGCATGGGCGGCTCGATCATGAACGACATGCGCTTTGCCGACTCACCGGGCGTCTTCGCCTACATCATCGCAATCGCCATCGTCGGCATGATTCTGGTCAAGGCGATGGAGATCGTTCGCCGCCGGCTCTTGGTTTGGCACCAGGAGACGCAGACGGCGTGAGCCGCGCTACGGCGCTTTCACCGTCGGAAGGATGACCGACCGGTCACTCGCCGAGGATGACGCCGGCTTCGATGCCGGCTTCGCCGGCTGCGACCTTCTTGCCGTCACCGAGGCGGCAGCGCTTGATCTCGACGAATCCGCCGTGCGCGTAGACGCTGAAGCCCTCTGGCGTGGATGCAACGATTTGTCCGGCCTTGAGGCCGCGCACTGCACCGAACGTCGCCGCCGGCCGCTTGCGCGCGTCGAACAGAAAAAGCTTCTGGCCGCGATACTTGGTCCAGGCGCCGGGCGCGGGATCGCAGCCGCGGATCAGGTCGTAGATCCGGTCGATCGAGCTTGCCCAATTGACCTGCGATTCACGTTCGCGCACCCAGCCTTCATAGGTGGCGAGGCTTTCGTCCTGGGGCGATTCATGCGCGCGACCGTCGGCCACCGCCTGTGCCGCTTCGATCATCGCGGCGACGCCCATGTGGAAGATCTTATCGAAATAGAGCGTGCCGACGGTGTCGTCGGGACCGATTTCGACTTCGCGTGTCAGAATGATGGCGCCCTCGTCGAGACCGTCCGATGGACGCAGGATGGTGAGACCCGTGCGTTTCTCGCCGTTGATCACCGCCCAGCTGATCGCCGACGGCCCGCGATGCAGCGGCAGCAGCGACGGATGAAACAGCAGCATGCCGTGCTTCGGGAGGTTGACGAAAGGCTGCGGCAGGAATTGCGTGACGAAGGCGAGCAGGCCGATATCGGCATTGAGATTGCGCAACGTGTCGAGAGCTTCGGCCGCACCGTAATCCTTGAACTGGAACACCGGAATCTTGCGCTCGACGGCAGCCGCCCGGAGCGGATCGGTTTTACCGCCCGGCTGTTCAGGTGGACTGAACACCGCGACGACTTGATCGCCGCGGCCGGCGAAAGCATCGAGAACGGCCTTGCCGAAGGCCTGCTGACCGACAATGACCACACGCATTTTTTCTTGTCTCCCCGGCCCTCATCTAACATGCGTCGCCGCGCCGCAAAAGAGGTCGGCGAGGGTGGCGAAGGCGGGATGTGGCGCGTCCGGTGTCAGCCGCGGAATTGCCACGACCGGGACCGGCGCCGTAAAACGCGCGAGAGAGCGTATGTTCTCGCTTAAGTCGACGGTAGAGCCGAGCGTTTCGCTTGCAACCACGGCGTGAACGCCGATGCTGCGACGTTGTAACGCAGCAAGCGCCGTCAGCGCATGGGTCTGCGCGCCGAGATAGGTGCCGGTGACGAGCAGCGCCGGAATCCCCAATGCGGCGAGCCAGTCGAGCACGGTGTGGCGTTCGGCGATCGGCGACATCACGCCGCCGACGCCTTCGATGACGACGAATTCGGCCGCCGTTGTCGCCCGGCGCGAGAACGCGACGACGGCATCGAAGTCGACGTGCTGTCCTTCGGCCGCCGCCGCCATGTCGGGCGCCAGTGCGGCGTGATAACGAAACGGTGCGATGCGGTCGAGATTGGCCGGCGAAACCGGTTCGCCGAGCGCGGTCAGCAATGCGCCCGGATCGGTCGCTTGCGGCTTTGCCGGATCGAAGCCGCTGACCAGCGGTTTGAACGCGGCGATCGCACGGCCGGTGCGGCGAAGTTCGGCAACGAGTCCGCAGGCGACAAAGGTCTTGCCGACGTCGGTGCCGGCGCCAGTGACAAAAATCGCGCTCACGCCAGCACGCGCTCGCGCATCAATGCTGCCAACCGGTCGATATCGGTGTCGGCATGGCCAGCGGTGAAAGCGAACCGCAGCCGCGCCGTGCCATCGGGCACCGTCGGCGGCCGGATGGCGACGGCGAGGAAGCCTTCGTCTTCGAGCCGACGCGATGCCGCGAGCGCGCGCTCCGCTGTACCCAAAATCACGGGCACGATGGCGCTCTGCGCTTCGGGCAAGCCGGCGGCCCTAGTGAAGCGACGCGCGTTGCGCAACGGCTTCGCGACCAAGTCGCGGTCACTGGCGATGATATCGAGCGCCGCGCTGGCGGCGGCAACTGTCGCCGGCGGCAAGCCGGTCGAGTAGACGAAACTGCGGGCGCGGTTCGCGATCAGGTCGATGACCGCGCGCGACGCGCACAGATAGCCGCCGTAGCCGCCTACGGCTTTCGACAGCGTACCCATCTGCAACGGAATATCGGGCAGCGTGGCATGCGCGAACCGCGCGCCGCGGCCGTTGCCGACGACGCCGAGGCCGTGCGCATCGTCGACCATCAGCCACGCGTCGTGACGCGCCGCCATGGCGGCGAGATCCGGCAGTGGGGCCAGATCGCCGTCCATCGAGAATACGCCCTCGGTCGCAACCAGCGCGTTGGCGTGCTGCGGCCGGAATTCGGCGAGCAGCGCGGCCGCGTGTTCGACATCGTTGTGGCGATAGGCGACGACGGTGGCCCGCGCCAGCCGCGCGCCCGCCCAAAGGCAGGCATGCGCAAGCTCGTCGACCAGCACGAGATCGTCGCGGCCGATCAAGGCCGGAACAATGCCGGCGTTGGCGAGATAGCCCGAGCCAAAGACACATGCGGCTTCCGTGCCCTTGAGCCGCGCCAGTCGCGACTCAAGTGCGGCGAACAGCGGGTGGTTGCCGGTGACTAGACGCGATGCGCCGGCGCCGGTGCCGTAGCTTTCGAGCGCCGCGCTTGCGGCCGCCTTGATCTGCGGATGGTGCGACAGATTGAGATAATCATTGCACGAGAACGACACCAAGCGCCGTCCGTTGCGCAGCACGTGGATGCCGTCGGTGCGCGCCGTGTCAATCAGGGTGCGGCGCAACTGCCGCGCCTCGAGGTCACGCAGTTTCTGGGCGGCGAATTGATCGAGCGCGGTCACGGGAGCTTTCGCTTGACGCTGGGTCCTTGTAGCCTTAACCCGGCATCGCATGAAAGCAAGACCGGAAGGGGTGGCAATGCCGAAGGACGCCGAGCGGCACGACATCCGGCACGATTGGACGCGGAACGAGATCGCGGCGCTCTACGATCTGCCATTCGGCGAGCTGCTGTTCCGCGCGCAGACGCTGCACCGCCGTCATTTCGAGCCCAACCAAGTCCAGCTTTCGACCTTGCTGTCGATCAAGACCGGGGGCTGTCCGGAGGACTGCGCCTATTGTCCGCAGAGCGCGCATTACGAGGCCGGCGTCGACGCCGCCAAGCTGATGGACGTCGACGCAGTCCTTGCCGAAGCGCGCACCGCCAAAGCGCAAGGCGCGCAGCGGTTCTGCATGGGCGCGGCGTGGCGCGAGCCCAAGGACCGTGATCTCGACGCGGTCTGCGACATGGTCGCGGGCGTCAAGGCGCTCGGGCTCGAAACCTGTGCGACGCTCGGCATGTTGACGGGCGACCAGGCGCAACGCCTCAAGACCGCCGGGCTCGACTACTACAATCATAATCTCGATACCGCACCCGAGTTCTACGGCGCGATCATCGGCACGCGGCAGTACCAGGATCGTCTCGATACGCTCGCGCATGTGCGCACGGCAGGAATGAAAGTGTGCTGCGGCGGCATCGTTGGCATGGGCGAAAACCGCGAACATCGCGTCGGCCTGATTGCCGCGCTCGCCAATTTGCCCGAGCATCCCGACAGTGTGCCGATCAACATGCTGGTCAAAGTCGCGGGCACACCCCTGGCTGATGCTGAACAGCTCGATGATCTCGAATTCGTGCGCACCATCGCGGTTGCGCGCATCTGCATGCCGAAATCGGTGGTACGGCTGTCGGCCGGGCGAGAAGGCATGAGCGAGGCGTTGCAGGCGCTGTGCTTCCTGGCCGGCGCCAATTCGATCTTCTGCGGCACGCGGTTACTGACGACGCCCAATCCGGCGCGCGACGTCGATCGCGCGATGATGGACCGGCTTGGCCTGTCGCCGATGGCGTCGTGAAACGCGCCGAAGCGCCCAACGATCCCGCGCCGTTCGCCAGTCTCGATCATCTCTGGTTGCCGT
>DATEMD010000152.1:0-7928 GCA_035275845.1 Allostellaceae bacterium
GGCGTCCGCCAACAGCTTCTTGGTGGCTTCGAGCAAAATTTTGACGGCGCCGACCGATTTATCGAATGCCGCTTTCTCATCGGCATTGAGCGCGATCTCGACGACGCGCTCGACGCCGTTGGCGCCGAGCACGACCGGCACGCCGACATAGACGCCTTTGACGCCGTAGGGGCCGTCGAGCCATGCGGCGCACGGCAGCACGCGCTTCTTGTCACGCAAGTAGGATTCCGCCATGGCGATCGCCGACGCGGCCGGCGCGTAAAACGCCGAGCCGGTCTTCAGCAGGTTGACGATTTCGCCGCCACCTTCGCGCGTGCGCTGAACGATCTTGTCGATGCGGTCCTGCGTCGTCCAACCCATCTTGACCAAATCCGGCAGCGGAATGCCGGCGACCGCCGAATAACGCGCCAGCGGCACCATGCTGTCGCCATGACCGCCGAGGACGAAGGCGCTGACGTCCTCGACCGAGACCTTGAATTCATCGGCGAGAAAATAACGGAAGCGCGCACTGTCGAGCACGCCGGCCATACCGACGACCTTGTGGTGCGGCAGGCCGCAGGCTTCGCGCAAAACCCAAACCATCACGTCGAGCGGATTGGTGATGCAGATGACGAACGCGCCGGCGGCATGCGCTTTGATTGCGGCGCCCACTTGGCGCATCACCTTGGCGTTGATGCCGATCAGATCGTCGCGGCTCATACCCGGCTTGCGCGGCACGCCGGCGGTTACGATCACCACGTCGGCGCCGGCGATCGCAGCATAGTCGTTGCTGCCGGCATATTTGGCGTCGAAGCCTTCAACCGGCGTCGCTTCGACCAGATCGAGCGCCTTGCCTTGTGGCACGCCTTCGACGATGTCGCAAAGGACGACGTCGCCGAGTTGCTTCAAGCCGGCGAGCAGGGCGAGCGTGCCGCCGATCTGGCCGGCTCCGACCAGCGCGATCTTGTTGCGTGCCATCGGGGACCTCTTTTTTGGGCAGTGCACGTCGCGCGAAGGGCGCAGAACGCCGCGGGTTTAGCGCGATTTCGCCCCTGCGGCAAGGGGACGACGATTACAACCGATTAACCCGGGACGGCGGCGACGTATTCCGGACTTTGCATCTCGTGCAGACGCGAGGCCGTACGCTGGAATTCGAACGCGCCGTCGCCGTCCGTATATAGCTGATCCGGCGGCACTTCGGCCGACATCACGATTCGGCCATGCGCGTCATAAAGCGTGTCGATGAAGGTGTTGAAGCGCTTCGCCTCGTCGCGACGCGACGGATCCAAACGCGGCACGCTGTCGATGACAAACGTGTGATAGCGCCGGCACAGTTCGAGATAGTCGGCCGGGCCCAGCGTGCCACCGCACAATTGGGCGAAACTGAACCAGGCGACGCGGCGCGCGGCACGCGGCACGATCAGCTTGTGACCCAGCACAGTGAGCGTCTGCGAATGGGCCGACGCATTGTCGGTCAAGGCCATGAAAGCGCGCTCGAGCGCCCGGTAGGCGAGATCGTTGGCCGGCGTGAAATAGGTCTGGCGGCCGATCAGGCGAACCATGCGGTAGTCGCGTCCGCTGTCGAGCGCAACGACGTCGAGCCGGCCTTCGATCAGTGCGATGAACGGCAAGAAGCGCTCGCGTTGCAAGCCGCCTTCGTACAGCTCGTCGGGCGCGCGGTTCGACGTGGCGACGACGACGACGCCGAAATCAAGCAGCGCCTCGAACAGGCGCCCGAGGATCATGGCGTCGGCAATGTCAGTGACGTGAAACTCGTCGAAGCAGAGCAGCACCGAGTCCTTGGCGAACGCCGCGGCGACTTGCCGGATCGGATCCTCCTTGCCGGCCTGGAGTGCATGAAGGTGGTCATGCACGTCGGCCATAAAGGCATAGAAATGCGTGCGCCGTTTCGCGGCGAGGCTGACCGATTCGAAGAACATGTCCATCAGCATGGTCTTGCCGCGGCCGACGCCACCGTGGAGATAGATGCCTTTCGGCGGCGCGACATGCGGACGGACCAGACCCAACCGGGCGCGCCAGCCGCGTCGCACATTGACCATGCGGTCGTCGACCAACGCCGACCACAACGCTTCGAGCATTTCCGCCGCGCGCTCCTGGGCGGCGTCGTAAACCAGCTCGCCTGCGGCAACGCGCGCGCGATACCGCGCGAGCGGACCTGACATCGGTGAATTCGCCTGTGCGACTGACGGCTGGCCGGAGGGCTGCATCGACGCCGCAGTCATAGCCAAATTTGCGGCGGTATTACACAGTCTCGTCTACGATGGTGTCAGGTTTGGCATGCCACGACGAAAGGAGACGGCACATGGACGAGGATCGCTTCAACATGGAAGTGCGCAAGTTCCTCAAGATCGTCGGTGTCACGTCGCAACGCGAGATCGAGAACGCGGTGCGTGCAGCGATCGATTCGGGAAAACTCAAGAGCAACGGCAAGATCGCGGCTAAGATGACGCTGCGCGTACCCGAAATCGGACTCGATCACGTGATCGACGGCTCGATCGAGTTCTAGCCGGCGCGTCAGAGACGCGCGACCAGTCGTTTCTTGATTTCGCCGATCGCCTCCGCCGGGTTGAGGCTCTTGGGGCACGTGCGCGTGCAGTTCATGATCGTGTGACAGCGATAGAGCTTGAACGGATCGTCGAGCTGATCGAGCCGTTCGTCGGTCTTGGTATCGCGGCTGTCGGCCAGCCAGCGATTGGCCTGCAACAAGACGGCCGGACCGAGATATTTTTCCGGGTTCCACCAGTGGCTCGGGCAGGCGGTTGTGCAACAGAAGCACAGGATGCACTCCCAAAGACCGTCGAGTTTGGCGCGCTCCTCAACCGACTGAAGTCGCTCGCTGTCCGCCGGCGGCGGCGTGTCGTTCTTGAGCCATGGCTGGATCGACTTGTATTGCGCGAACATGGGGCCGATGTCCGGAACCAAGTCCTTGATCACCGGCAAGTGCGGCAACGGATAGATTTTGACGTCGCCTTTCACGTCGGCGATGTATTTGACGCAGGCCAAGGTGTTGGTGCCGTCGATATTCATCGCGCACGAGCCGCAGACGCCTTCGCGGCACGAGCGGCGGAACGTCAATGTCGTGTCGATCTCGTTCTTGATCTTGATCAACGCGTCGAGAACCATGGGCGCGGTCTGGTCGAGATCGAGATCGTAGCTATCCATCCGCGGATTGCCGCCGGCCTCGGGATCCCAGCGATAGATCTGGAACGTCTTGACCCGTTTGGCGGCGGACGGTGCCGGATGGTGGCGGCCCTCGACCACCTTGGAATTCTGGGGCAGGAAGAAATCGGCCATGGCGGTTCCTAGTAGACGCGTTCCTTGGGCGGGAAAGGCTGGACGTCGTTCGACAAGGTGAAATTGTGCACCGGCCGGTAGCCGAGCTCGACTTTCCCGCCGCCGTTCATCCATGACAGCGTGTGCTTCATCCAGCGCTGATCGTCGCGTTTCGGAAAATCCGCGCGTGCATGCGCGCCGCGGCTCTCGGTCCGAGCCCGCGCGCCGTGCAGCGCCACCGTCGCCTGCACCATGAGATTGTCGAGCTCGAGCGCCTCGACCAAATCGCTGTTCCAGATCATCGAGCGGTCGGACACGCTCAGATCGCCCGCCGACAACACGACCTGTTCCATCTTGCGCACGCCTTGTTCGAGCAGCTCGGCGGTGCGGAACACGGCGCAGTGTTCTTGCATGACCTGTTGCATCGCCAAACGGATTGCACCCGTTTTGATCTTGCCTTTGGCGTGACGCACGCGATCGAGCCGCGCCAGCGCCCGGTCGTCGGCGGACACGGGCACCGGCTTGTGCGCCGCGCCCGGCTTGACGATCTCCTGGGCGCGTTGCGCGGCGGCGCGGCCGAAAACGACGAGATCGAGCAGCGAGTTGGTGCCGAGCCGGTTGGCGCCGTGCACCGAAACGCACGCGGCCTCGCCGATCGCCATCAGTCCCGGCGTGACACGATCCGGATTATCCGGCGTCGGCGCCAGTGCTTCGGCGCGCAGATTGGTCGGAATGCCGCCCATGTTGTAGTGCACCGTCGGCAGCACCGGGATCGGCTCGCGCGTCACGTCGACGCCGGCGAAGATCCGCGAGGTTTCGGCGATGCCGGGTAACCGCAAGTGGATGACCGCCGGATCGAGATGCTCGATATGAAGGTGGATATAATCCTTCTTCGGACCGCAGCCGCGCCCCTCGCGGATTTCGATGGTCATGGCACGGCTCACCACGTCGCGCGACGCCAGATCCTTGGCATGCGGCGCATAGCGCTCCATGAACCGCTCGCCCTCGGAATTGGTCAGATAACCGCCCTCACCGCGCACACCTTCGGTGATGAGGCAGCCGGCGCCATAGATGCCGGTCGGATGGAACTGAATGAATTCCATGTCCTGCAACGGCAATCCGGCGCGCAACACCATGGCGTTGCCATCGCCGGTACAGATGTGCGCCGAGGTGCAGGAGAAATAGGTGCGGCCGTAGCCGCCGGTGGCCACCACCACGATATGCGCCCGGAAGCGATGGATCGAGCCGTCTTCGAGGCACCAGGCGACGACGCCGCGGCAAGCGTCGCCGTCCATCAGCAGATCGAGCACAAAATACTCGACGAAGAACTCGGCGTCGTGTTTCAGGCACTGCTGATAGAGCGTGTGCAGGATGGCGTGGCCGGTGCGATCGGCGGCCGAGGCCGAGCGATGCGCCGGGCTCTTACCATAATTGACCGTGTGGCCGCCGAACGGCCGCTGGTAGATTTTGCCTTCCGGCGTCCGCGAGAACGGCACGCCCATATGTTCGAGCTCGGTCACGGCCGCAACCGCCTCGCGACACAGATATTCGATCGCATCCTGATCGCCGAGCCAGTCACCGCCTTTGACGGTGTCGTACATGTGCCAACGCCAATCGTCTTCACCCATATTGCCGAGCGCCGCACCGATGCCGCCCTGTGCCGCCACGGTGTGGCTGCGCGTGGGATAGACCTTGCTGATACAGGCGGTTTTGAGGCCGGCGGCACTCATACCCAGGCTCGCGCGCAATCCAGCGCCGCCGGCGCCGATTACGACGACATCGTAGACATGGTCGGTGATTGGATAGGCGGTGGGCACGTTTACAAACCGAAGGCGAGCGTGGCGATGGCCGCCAACGCGATCAGCGCCAGCGTCCAACACGCCAGGCGATTGGCCAACAATGCCGCCGCTTGGCGCCACGGCGTATGCACATAATCCTCGAGCACGACGCGAACGCCCAGCGCCAAATGAAAGAACGCCACGACGACCAGCGCCGCTGCCAGCGCGGCGGAAATTGGCTGGCCGAGCCAGGCTTGGATCTGCGCGCGGCTGGCGCCAAGGTGCGCGAGTAATGACACCACCAGCCAAAGCACTAGCAGAATCAGCGCCAACGCGCTGACGCGCTGCGCCCGCCAATGACGTACAGCCGCACCGCCGGTCACAGCGAGCCCCAGGCGTAAAGACCGCCGCCGAAGGCGAACACGGTCAGCAGCACGCTGAACGCCACCACCGTCCAACCCGTTCGATAGGTCGTCGGCAGGTCAAAGCCGAACCCGATATCCCACAGTAAATGGCGCACGCCGTTGAGCAGATGAAAGAACAGCGAAAACGTCCAGCCGAGCAGAAACAACTTGCCGAGCCACGAACCCCAAAAAGCCTGCGCCGCGCGAAAGCACGCATCGCTCCAGGCCGCACCCGACAGCCACCAGACGAAAAAAATCGCGCCGATGCCGAGCGCCAGCCCGGTGCCGCGATGCGTGATCGACAGCACCGAAGTCAGTTGCGGCTTGTAAATCTGCAAATGAGGTGAAAGCGGCCGCTCGGCGGGAGTCATTGGCACACGAACCTTGCGCTTTCGCACATGCGAAGAGGATTTGGTTTAACCCTCCCCCTTTCGAACGTCAACGCCGGGGCGCACACGGCATGCTTGCAAACCACGAATGCGGCGCGCCGACTCAGCGGCCGGTATGTGGCATGCCAATGACAGCCGCCAACGCCAGCGTACGTTCGGCGTCGGCAACGTGCAGCCGTTCGATCAGCCGCCCGTCGAGCACCGCGACGCCCTTGCCTTGTGCCTTGGCTTCGTCGAATGCAGCGATAATCCGTCGCGCCTGTGCGATCGCGGCGTCGTCCGGCGCGAAAATGCGGTTGGCAGCGGCAATCGTGCTCGGATGGATGAGCGTCTTGCCATCGAAGCCGAGCATGCGGCCTTGCCGGCACGACCGCTCGAACCCCGTCGCATCGGCGATGTCGAAATGAACGCCATCGAGGACCGCCAATCCATACGCGCGCGCGGCCAGAATGCACAGACCGAGTGCGGTCGTCATCGGCTCGCGCAGTGGGGTTTCCTCGGCGCGGATTTCCTTCGATAGATCGGCGGTGCCCATGACGAACGCCTTGAGCCGCGGCGTCGCGGCCGCGATCGCCTCGGCGTGCAGCACGGCGCGCGCGGTTTCGATCATGCACCAGAGGCCGAGATCGGGCGATGCGCCGCCCGAGATCAGCATCGCCTCGGCCTTGCGCGGCTCCGCTTCGCTTTCAACCTTGGGCAATAAAACGGCGTCGAGCTTCATTTGCGCCGCCGCGCGAAGGTCGTCGTCAGCCCATTCTGTATTGAGTGCGTTGACGCGCAGGATCAGTTCGCGCCGCCCCCATCCTCCCTGCGCGATCGCCGCGGCAATCGCCGCCCGCGCCTGGGCCTTGGCGTCGGGCGCCACCGAATCCTCGAGATCGAAGATCAGCGCGTCAGCATCGAGACCACGCGCCTTTTCCAGCGCGCGTGCGTTGATGCCCGGGACGAAAAGAACGCTGCGGCGCGGACGCATCCGCTAGTCGGCGCGTGCCGGCTCTTTGGCGGCGGTTTTCTTGAGGTGATCGCGCGCCAGCAGCTCGGCAATCTGGACCGCGTTGAGCGCCGCGCCCTTGCGCAGATTGTCGCCCACCACCCATAGGTTCAGGCCGTGCGGCACGGTCGGATCGCGGCGGACGCGGCTGACGTAAACCGCGTCTTCGCCGGCAGCTTCGACCGGCGTGACGTAGCCTTCGTCGGCCCGACGATCGACCACGACGATGCCCGGTGCCCGCTTGAGCGCGTCACGCGCCGCATTCTCGTCGAGCGCGCTTTCGAACTCGACGTTGATCGCCTCGGCATGCGCGATGAAAACCGGAACGCGCACACAGGTCGCGGTGACGGCGATGTTCGGATCGAGAATCTTCCGTGTCTCGACGTCCATCTTCCATTCTTCCTTGGTCACGCCGCCGTCTTGAAAGACGTCGATGTGTGGAATGCAGTTGAACGCGATCTGCTTGGTGAAAAGCTCGCGCTTGATCGGGTCGTTGACGTAGACCGAGCGGGTTTGCGTGAACAGCTCGTCCATCGCGTCGCGGCCCGCGCCGGAGACCGACTGATAGGTCGCCACGACGATGCGCTTGATCCGCGCCAAATCGTGCAGCGGCTTCAACGCGACCACCATCTGGATGGTCGAGCAGTTCGGATTGGCGATGATGTTGCGCTTCTTGTACTGCGCGACCGCCTCGGGATTGACCTCGGGCACAACCAGCGGCACATCCTTGTCCATGCGGAACTGCGACGTGTTGTCGACGACGACGCAGCCGGCTTTGCCGGCACGCGGTGCGTGGATGGCCGACACCTTTGCGCCCGGCGAAAACAGCGCGATGTCGACGCCGGTGAAGTCGAAACTATCGAGCGCTTCGACCTTGAGCACCTTGTCGTCGCCGAACGAAACCTCGGCGCCGACCGAACGCGTCGAGGCGACCGCGTGAACCTTGTCGGCGGGGAAGCTGCGCTCGCTGAGAATGCTCAACATCTCGCGCCCGACATTGCCGGTGGCGCCGACGACCGCGACCCGATAACCCATTGAACACTCCTGCGGAAACCGTCGTTGACTTAAAGCTCTTCAGGCCCGATGACAAGCT
>DATEMD010000153.1:0-6537 GCA_035275845.1 Allostellaceae bacterium
GCCTCGATGGCGGTGTCGCTCGAGGCGCGCGTGCCGTTGTTGGATCATCGCGTCGTCGAGTTTTCGTGGCGCTTGAGACCGGCGCTCAAGGCCAGCGGGGGCACCGGCAAGCGCGTGCTGCGGCGTGTGCTCGACCGCTACGTGCCAAAGGCACTCATTGATAGGCCGAAGATGGGTTTCGGCGTGCCGATTGACTCTTGGCTGCGTGGCCCGCTCAAGGAATGGGCAGAAGATCTACTGAGCGAGCGCCGCCTGGCCGCCGAAGGCGTGTTCAATCCGGCGCCGATCCGCGCCAAGTGGCGTGAGCATCTATCGGGTCAGCGCAATTGGCAGTACCCGTTGTGGACGGTGCTGATGTTCCAGGCCTGGAAGGCGCGCTGGCTGCCCTAACCGCCGAGCGCCGGCGCCGCGTCATCGATCAGCAGCTGGACGCCTTCGCGGCCCTGCCAGTTGTCGGCACGCACATGGCCGGCAACGTGGAAACCGGCACCCTGTGATTGGAGCAATGCCGGACCGAGCGCGCTTTCGAATGCGCGGAAAGCGATCGCTTTGATGCGACCAGTGCCGGCGCCGTCGCCGAGCACACAGCTGACGTGGTTCTGTTCTTTTCCGACCGTGGTGGCGCGCAACACGCGCAGATTGGCGAACGCGAACCGCGGCTCGGCATTGCCGGTGCCGAAGGGCGCCATGCGCTCGATCAGCGCGGCGAAATCCGGGGTCGCCGCGGCACAGGCGAGCGCGCCGTCGACGCCGAGCTCGGGTACCGGCTCCTGCCCGTCGAGCGCTTCGGCGATCCGCGCTCCCAGGAAATCACGCAATGCATCGAGCTTGCTGGCTTCGACGGTAAAGCCCGCAGCCATGGCGTGACCGCCGCCGTTGATCAGCAGCCCTGCCTGGCGCGCCGCAATGATCGTGGCGCCGAGCGCGACGCCGGCAACCGAACGGCCCGAACCTTTGGCGATGCCGTCGTCGATCGCTGCCACCAGCGCTGGCCGGCCGTAACGTTCCTTCAGGCGACTGGCGACGATGCCGATGACGCCCGCATGCCAGCCTTGTTTGGCGACGAAGATCAGTGGTGCCTTGCTGTCCGCGGCCTCCACGTCGGCGATCGCCTCGTCGAGCACGCGGGATTCGATCTGACGGCGTTCGTCGTTGAGCCGGTCGAGCTCGACGGCAATCTGCCGGGCCTCGATGGCGTCGTCGGTCGACAACAGCCGCGTGCCGAGATCGGCGGCGCCGATCCGGCCGCCGGCGTTGACGCGCGGACCGAGAATAAAACCGGCGTGGTAGGCGTCGATCCGTTCCGCCAGCCGCGCCGTGTCGGCGAGCGCGGCGATGCCGATATTGCCGCGTTGGCGCATCACCTTCAGGCCCTGCGCCACCAGGGCGCGATTGATTCCCGTCAACGGCACGACGTCGCACACAGTGCCAAGCGCCACGAGATCCAAGAGCGTCATCAGATCGGGCTCGGCGCGCGACGCATAGTGCCCGGCCTGGCGTAGCGCGCGATTGACCGCGACCGCGAGCAGGAAGGCGACGCCGACGGCGGCAAGGTTGCCGTGCGCGCCGCTTTCGTCGAGCCGGTTGGGATTGATCACCGCCAAAGCGCGCGGCAAGCTTGGCTCGGCAACGTGATGATCGACGACAATGACGTCGAGACCCGCATCGGCTGCCGCCGACAAAGGCGCAAACGCCGTCACGCCGCAATCGACGGTGATCGCGATCGCGGCGCCGTCGGCTTTGAGCTTCAACAGCGCGGGCGCATTCGGGCCATAGCCTTCGCGCTGGCGATCCGGAATATAGACCCGGACCTTGCCGCCGACGGCTTCGAGAAAGCGTTTGAGCAGCGCCGACGACGTGGCGCCGTCGACGTCGTAATCGCCGAAGATGGCGATGGTTTCGCCGTTCTTGATGGCCTGGACTATGCGCGCGGCCGCCTCTTCCATGCCCTTGAACGACAGCGGATCGGGTAGCGCGTCGCGTAGCGTCGGCGCCAGGAAACGTTCGGCTTCGCTTTCGGCAACGCCGCGGCCGGCAAGGATACGGCCGACGATTTCGGGTACGTCGAGACGTTGCGCCAGTGTCAGGCCAAGCCGGGCATCGCCACTGCGTTCGCGCCAGCGCAGGCCGCGCAGCGAGCGCTCGACGCCCAGAAAACCGCGTGGACTGGCGCTACCGTCCATCCTGCTGCAAGAAGTCGAAATTGCTCTTGCGGTCGAAATTATGGACCGCTTCGATCATGCGCACCGTGCCGCTCTTCGAGCGCATGACCATCGATTGTGTGACGGCGCCGTGATCGATGCGGCGCACCCCCTGGAGCATGGTGCCGTTGGTCACGCCGGTGGCGGCGAACATCACATCGCCTTTGGCAAGATCGGTCAGCGCGTATTTGCGGTTGAGATCGGCGACGCCGAGGCGCCGGGCACGGCCCTTCTCGTCCTCGTTGCGGAACAGCAGACGACCCTGCATGAAGCCGCCAATGCAGCGCAAGGCGGCGGCCGCCAATACGCCCTCGGGTGCGCCGCCCGACCCAATGTAGATGTCGACACCGCTGTCGGGTCGCGCTGTGGCGATGACGCCCGAAACGTCGCCGTCCGAGATCAGCATGATGCGTGCGCCGGCGGCGCGCACTTTGCCGATCAACTCGCTGTGCCGCGGCCGGTCGAGAATGCAGACGACCAGGTCCGACACGGAGATTTTCTTCGCCTGGGCCAAGTTCTTGAGGTTCTCGGCTGGCGGCACGTCGAGGTCGACGACGCCTTCGCCGACGCCGGCGGCGATTTTATCCATGTAGACGTCGGGCGCATTGAGAAAGCCGCCGGATTCGGCCATGGCGATGACCGCGAGCGCGTTCTGGCCGCCTTTGGCGGTGATCGTCGTGCCCTCAAGCGGGTCGAGCGCGATGTCGATCTTGGGGCCCTGCCCGGTGCCGACCTTCTCGCCGATATAAAGCATCGGCGCTTCGTCGCGTTCGCCTTCGCCGATCACCACGGTACCGTCGATGGCGAGGCCGTTGAGCGCCTTGCGCATGGCGTCGACCGCCGCCTGATCGGCGGCCTTCTCGTCGCCGCGACCCATCAGGCGCGTGGCCGACAGCGCGGCCGCCTCCGTGACGCGCACGGCCTCGAGCGCCAAGTTGCGGTCCATGCGATGGTTATTGTCGGCCATCTTTTGTCTCCGCTCCCGTATCTTATCCTTATAGGGCTTCGATGCGGATCATGCGCGGTTTCTCGCGCACGGTCCGTAGCCGGGCGATGCGGTCGAGCGCCCGGCGCATCGGCGCCTCGACCGTCGCGTGCGTCGTAATGACCACCGGAACGGTTTCATCGGGCGCGCGGCCGCGCTGGATCATCTGCTCCATCGACACCTTCTCGTCGCGCAACGCGGCGGTGATGTCCGCCATCACGCCCGGTCGGTCGACGACCATCAGCCGGAGATAGTACGCACCTTCGTGCCGGGTCATCGGCGCGAGCTTCGGCTTGGCACCGGCGTTGAGGCCGGCGCCGGCACGACCGTGCGCGATGTCGATCAGATCGGCAACGACCGCCGATGCGGTCGGTTCAGCACCGGCGCCGCGACCTTCGTGCACGACGCGGCCGACGAAATCGCCTTCCACGACGACGGCGTTGAACACGCCCTCGACGTGCGCGATCGGCGTTGCCGCCGGCACCATGCAGGGGTGTACGCGCTGTTCAAGTCCGTGCGACGTCTGGCGGGCGATGCCGAGCAGTTTGATACGGTAGCCGAGCGCATCGGCGAACTCGATGTCGGCTGCCGAGACATGACGAATGCCTTCGACATGCACGCCCTTGAAGTCGACGGTGCCGCCGAACGCGACCGCGGCAAGGATTGCGAGCTTGTGCGCCGTGTCGATGCCGTCGATGTCGAAGCTGGGATCGGCTTCGGCGTAACCGAGTTTCTGCGCCTCCGCCAAGACGGCGGCGAAATCACGGCGGCTCTCGCGCATCTGCGTGAGGATGTAGTTGCAGGTGCCGTTCAGGATGCCGTAGACGCGTTGCACTCTGTTCGCGGCAAGGCCTTCGCGCAACGACTTCAGAATCGGAATGCCGCCGGCGACTGCCGCCTCGAATGCGAGCGCGACGCCCTGCTTGGTGGCGAGCCGCGCGAGTTCGTTGCCGTGATGGGCGAGCATCGCCTTGTTGGCGGTGACCACCGGCTTGCCGGCGGCGAGCGCCGCCTTGACCAGATCGAGCGCGACGCCGTCGGCGCCCCCGATCAGCTCCACGACCACGTCGATATTCGGATCGGTCGCGAAGGCGTGTGGCGACGCGTGCCATTTCGGCTTCGACAAGTCGACGCCGCGTTTGCGCTTGCGATCCCGTTCGAGCACGCTGACCAATTCGAGCTTGCGCCCGGCACGGTTGGCGATGAGTCCGGCATTGGCGGCAAGTAGCCGGGCCACGCCGGTGCCGACGGTGCCGAGTCCGGCAATGCCGATACGAAGAGGAGAAGTCACGTGCGGCTCCTTGGGGAGCCGTTTGTACCCTTCGGCGGCGGTGGCGGCGACAGTTTTCCGCGCGCCGAGTCGTAATTCCGACGCGATCCGCCGATCAGTATTCCATGAAGACTTCGGCGCGCGGCTGTTCTTGTGCGCTGGCCGGTGCAGCTTCGACGCGGATGTTGTGGGCTGGAATGCCCATCTTGGTCAGCGCCTGGGCCACGGCGTTGGCGCGATCGAGCGCCAGATCGAGACCGGCAATGCGCTGACGAATTGCGTCATTGCTGTGACCGGGTTCGGAATGGCCGACAATGCGGATGTCACCGCCGGTCTGCTTGTAAAGGCCGGCGATCTCGGCGAGCGCACCGCGCTGTGTTTCGGCGAGATCGGCTGAGCCTTGCGCGAAGGCGACGTCGCCGACCGAGACCGAAATCGGATTTTTGGCGTTGGCAGGTGTCCGCATGGCCAGCGCTGGCTGACCGCCGGCGCGCACGCCGGCCGGCGGCGTCAGCTGTGGCGCAGTTGCCGACGCACTCGGTGTCGCCGGAGCGACCACCGGCGTCGGTGGTGGCGACGTGCGTGCGACTTCTGGCGGCGGTGGCGGTGGCGGCGGAATTTGACCCTGTGGCGTGCTCGGAATTGTCGGGCTGGCGAGCGTCGACTCAGCCGGCGGCGGTGCCGAACCGCGGGTTCCTGTGGCCTGGCGTAGCGATGCGTTGTCGGTTGCCGGAGCCGCTGGTGTCGCGCTCGACGGTGTATTCGATGCCGCGATACCCGGCGGCTTGAGCGCAAGTGGCGGCGGTGGCGGCGCGATGCTGGCGAGCTGGCTGCCGGCTTGCAGCTCCTCGTTGTTGTACTTGGCGTTGGTGCGATCGGCGGCCAAACCTTGCGCCAGCTTGTCACGATCGATGGTACTGGTCGCGGCGGTCGGTGCGTTCGGCACCGTCGCAAGATTGGGATAGGGTTGCTTGCTGCCCGCCTCGAGATTCTGCTGGTTGTGTGGATTGGCGTCCTGCGCGTCGCTTTGCGAGGTGCCGGTGGCGCCGCGATACCAAGCCACTGGATTGACCGCGTCGGGCACGTGTTCACAACCAGCCAGCGGTAGCGCCACGGTAACAATGGCCGCTCCGACCCAAATTCGTGTAAACCGCATCCTACGCCCTGGCCTCAACATTCTGGCGAACTGCGCGTCCCGCTTTTAATATACATCGTGCGCTCCGCCGCCGTTGTATTAGAACCCCAATTGCCCGTCAGGCAAATGCTTTCACGCCGCCAGCGTGTAAGGCCCGCTTCCCGGCGGCCACGCCGGGCGGAGTGCAGCGACCGATGACCGAAACCGCGTCCCCTTCGCCGAAAATCCCCGATGCCGCCGTCTGGTCGCGGAACATGGCCGAAATCGCGGCACGCAGCCAGCGGCTAGTTAGCGAGTTCCTGGCGCGACAGGGCGCCGCCGGCGCCGACGGCGGCTTGGGTATGAGCGATCCGCTCAACGTCGCCAGTGCCTTTATCGAAATGACCCGGCGGATGATGGCCAATCCGGTGCCCGTGATCGAGGCGCAGTTCACGCTGTGGCAGGATTATATGCGGCTGTGGCAAAGCGCGGCCGAGCGGTTCCTGGGCGGCAATCCCGCACCCGTGGTGCAGCCGGCGCCCAGCGACCAGCGGTTCAAGGACGCGGCGTGGCACGAAAGCGCGCTATTCGATTTCATCAAGCAGAGTTATTTGCTGACCGCGCGCTGGCTGCAATCGACGGTGAAAAAAGTCGACGGGCTCGACGACAAGACCACGCAGAAGATCGACTTCTACACGCGGCAATTCGTCGACGCGATCGCGCCGACGAATTTTGTGGCAACCAACCCCGAGGTTTTGCGCGCCACCGTCGACAGCGGCGGTGAAAATCTGGTCAATGGGCTGAAGCACCTGCTCGAGGATCTCGAACGCGGCAAGGGCCGCCTGATGATCAAGATGACCGACCTTGATTCATTCAAGGTCGGCAAGAACATCGCCGTCTCGCCCGGTAAGGTCGTCTTCCGCAACGATCTGATCGAATTGATCCAATATGCGCCAGCGACCGCGAA
>DATEMD010000154.1:0-13846 GCA_035275845.1 Allostellaceae bacterium
GATCGGCTTGAGCTGACTCACCACTTCGCCGCGATTCACGACATCGTCGCCATCGATTTCCAGCCCAAGCCGAATGAAGCGGGTTACCGCGCGTTGGTCGAGACGTATGCGATCGACCCGCGCCGCGCCGCGATGGTCGAGGACATGGCGCGCAACCTGCCGCCGGCGGCGGCGCTCGGCATGACGACGATTTGGCTGCGCGGCGGCCCGCACGACGAGTTCGATGCGCGCCATGCCGGCGCCATTCATCACACCATCGACGATCTGACGGAATTCCTCGCCGCGCTCACGCCGGCAGGGGGATGAACTCGTCGCTGTCGCCTGGAATCTTCGGGAAACGGCCGGCCTGCCAATCACGCTTCGCCTGTTCGATGCGCTCGGCCGAACTCGACACCAGGTTCCACCAGATATGCCGTTCGCCGTCCAGCGGCTCGCCACCGATCAGCAGCAACCGCGCCGATTCGCGTGCCGTGATCGCGGCGCGCGCCTTGCTGTCGAACACCAACATCGCCGGCGGCGCATGTCGCGCGCCGGCGCAGTCGACAGCGCCTTCGAGCAAATAAGCTGCGCGTTGTGCGTAATCCGGTGTCATCGCCAATGTCGCGCCGGCGCGCAGCGTGACGTCGGCATAGAACATCGGCGATTGCGTCGCCGTTGGCGACGTTTTGCCGAATAGCGTGCCGGCGATCAGCCGCACGGCAACACCGTCGCCCTCGATCAGCGGCAGATCCGCTGCCGGCACGTGTTCGAAGGCGGGATCGATCTCTTCGCGCGCCCGCGGCAGCGCCACCCAGCTCTGGATGCCGTAGATTGGCGATTTTTGCCGGCGCGTCTCCGGCGGCGTACGCTCGGAATGCACGATGCCGCGGCCGGCGGTCATCCAGTTGACCGCGCCGGGGCGAATGACCTGCGCGGTCCCCAGGCTGTCGCGATGCATGATCTCGCCATCGAACAGATAGGTGATCGTGGCGAGGCCGATATGCGGATGTGGCCGGACGTCGAGCCCTGTGCCGGCGCGGAAATTCGTCGGGCCGAAATGGTCGAAGAAGATGAAGGGGCCGACCATATGGCGCTTGGCATAGGGCAGCACGCGGCGCACTTCGAAGCCGTCGCCGAGATCGCGGGTGCGCGGCTCGATCACCAAGTCGACGGCCGCCAGATCGGCGGCGGGTGCGGTCAACGGGCTCATCGGCGCCTCCATAGCCAGTCAGTCTAATGCCGGCCGCGCCGACCGGCGACGGTTGACAGCGCATGGCGCGCACCGCATTTTGCGCGCGCCATGGATATTTCACGCCTGCAAGCCACCATCGACGCCGCCTGGGATGCGCGCGACCGCCTCGACGCCAAGACCAAGGCGGCAGCACGCAAGGCGGTGGCCGCCGCGCTCGACGGACTCGATGCGGGCATGCTGCGCGTCGCGCGCAAGCACGACGGACGCTGGCACGTCGAGGAATGGCTCAAGAAGGCGGTACTCCTGTCGTTCCGCCTCACCGACATGCAGCCGATCGCCGGCGGCCCCGGTGGCGCCAAGTGGTGGGACAAGGTGCCGTCGAAGTTCGCCGGCTGGAGCACGGCCAAGTTCAAGAAAGCCGGCTTCCGTGCCGTGCCGGGTGCCGTGGTGCGCCATTCGGCCTATATCGCGCCCGGCGTCGTCCTGATGCCGAGTTTCGTCAATGTCGGCGCCCATGTCGGCGAAGGCACGATGATCGACACCTGGTCGACCGTTGGCTCGTGCGCGCAGATCGGCCGCAACTGCCACATCTCGGGCGGCGTCGGCATCGGCGGCGTGCTCGAGCCGGTTCAGGCGCAGCCGGTGATTGTCGAGGACCATTGCTTCATCGGCGCGCGCAGCGAGGTTGCCGAAGGCGTGATCGTCGAGGAAGGCGCGGTGCTGTCGATGGGCTGCTTTATTGGCGCCTCGACCAAGGTCGTCGACCGTGCCACCGGCGAGACCTTCCTCGGCCGCGTGCCGGCCTATTCGGTCGTCGTGCCCGGCAGCTTGCCGCCGCGTTCGCCGGGCGGTCCGAATCTCGCCTGCTGCGTCATCGTCAAGCGCGTCGACGCGCGCACACGTTCGCGCACCTCGATCAACGAATTGCTGCGCGACTGATGCCGGCCGCTGCCACCATCGATGCCGCCGCGCTCACCGCCGAATTGGTGCGCTTCCCCAGCGTCACGCCGAAAGACGAGGGCTGCATCGCCCATCTGGCACAGACGCTGGAGCGCATCGGGTTTGTCTGCGAAACGCTCGAATTCGCCGAACCGGGCACGGAAAAGGTCCTCAATCTCTATGCCCGGCTTGGCACATCGGGCCGCAACCTGTGCTTCGCCGGGCATACCGACGTCGTGCCGGCCGGTAATCTCGCCAACTGGTCGGTCAATCCATTCGCGGGAACGATCAAGGATGGAATCCTGATCGGTCGCGGCGCCGCTGACATGAAAAGTGCGATCGCCTGTTTTGCGGCCGCCACCGCGCGCTTCGTCGCCGCGCATGGGCGCGATTTCGGCGGCTCGCTCAGTCTGCTGATTACCGGCGACGAGGAAGCGATTGCGATCAATGGAACGCGCAAGGTGTTGGAGACGCTCGCCAAGCGCGGCGAAAAGCTCGACGCCTGCATCGTCGGCGAGCCGACCAGCCGCAAGGCGCTCGGCGACATGGTCAAGATCGGCCGGCGCGGCAGCCTCAACGGCACTCTGACGGCGTTCGGCGTGCAGGGTCACACAGCCTATCCGCATTTCGCCGACAACGCGGCGCATCATCTAATACGGATGCTCGACGCGTTGACGCGCGAGCCGGTCGATGACGGCAGCGCGCAATTCGAGCCGTCGAACCTCCAAGTGGCGACAATCGATATTGGCAATCCCGCCACCAACATCATCCCCGATCGCGCCAAGGCGGTGTTCAACGTTCGCTTCAACGATCGCTGGAGCGGCAAGACGATGGAAGCCTGGATCCGCCAGCGGCTTGATCGCGCTGGCGGCAGGTACGAACTGACGGTCCAGGTGAGCGGCGAGTCCTTCCTGGTGCCGCCGGGCGAGGTCAGCGACAAGCTGGCCCGGGCGATCGAAAATGTTACAGGCCGCCGGCCCGAATTATCCACGGGCGGCGGCACCTCCGACGCCCGCTTCATCCAGCGCTATTGTCCCGTGGCGGAATTCGGCCTGGTCGGCGAAACCGCGCACAAGGTTAATGAGTGTACTAGTCTTAACGATATTGAGGCGCTGGCGAAAATATACTTGTCCTTCCTTGAATTCTATTTCGGGAAGCGGTAAAAAAATTTTCGACAAAATCGACTTAACTCGCTTTTAACCGGTTAGCGTTAATTTTTTGACCATGGCAAACCATGTCTCGGTGGGTGCCCTGCGTCTGACGCTTGCGGCCGCGTTTTGCGGTCTTGCGGGCAGCACGGCGTTGGCTGCCGACGCGCCGCCGGCGCCGCATAGCGCGGTCACCGGTTTCATCGTCGACATGCGCCAGACGGTTTCCGATTCCAGCGCACGCGTGGTCGATGCGGCCGAGCAATTGCTGAGCAAGCTCGAGCTCGGCGGCGGCTCTGCCGGCGATATACGCCCCGGCATCGGCGCGCTCGCTGTCAGAGGGACGGACCAGGTCGCCGCGCGGATCGCCAAGTTCATTCCGCTCGGCGCGGTCGATTCGGATTCAGCGCCAGCCAATGTCGACGCCGCCAAGCGGTCGGCTGGGCTCGGCCTGCAAGCGCTGGCGGCGGATACGGTGATCAGCGGCGATCGCGGCTGGTCCATCGGCCATGCGCGGTCGAATCTCGGCGCTGAAATCGGCAATGCGGCGGTCGATCCGGCAACTTATTTGACGGGCAGCCTCAATCACGGTCCGGTCGTTGGTACGGCGCTCGCCGAACAGTCGCTCGGGGGGCACGATCTGGAACTTGGCCTGCCGGTGCCGGCGATGCCTGAGATGCACGTCACCGCGGCACGTTATTGGTGGGGCGATCGCACGTTCCTGCAATCGGTCGAAGGCTATCGCGTCGGTCTCAGTTTCGACCTCAACCAGCATTTGCGATTCGAAGGCGGCCGCAGCGAGGACCAGGTCCACGGCTCCGGCGGCTTTCTCGGTTTGCACTATTCGCTGCCGCTCGATACCGAACGGCCGCCGGGTGTGATGCCGCGCTAGTCGGCGTCGGCGTAGATCACTTCAATCAAATAAAGGCCTTGCGGCGGCGCCGTCGGTCCACCGGCGCGTCGATCGCGCGCGTCGAGCGCGCGCTTGACGTTGGCCGGCTCCCATTTGCCGCCGCCGACCAGCTTGAGCGTGCCGACGATGTTGCGCACCTGATGGTGCAGAAACGAGCGCGCCCGCGCCTCGATCCAGATCTCGTCGCCGGCACGCGCGACGTCGAGCGCGTCCAACGTCTTCACCGGCGATTTCGCCTGGCATTGCGTGTCGCGGAAGGTGGTGAAATCGTGCTTGCCGATCAACACGCGCGACGCTGCCTGCATCGCCGCCAGGTCCAGCGTCGGACCGATATGCCAGACCCGGCCACGGTCGAGCGCGGGCGGCGACCGGCGGTTGAGGATGCGATAGCGATAGACGCGGCCGCGTGCCGACCGCCGCGCGTCGAATGCGTCGGCGACGCGTTCGACGGCACGAATGGCGACGGCATGCGGCTTGACGTGCTGGTTGAGCGCGCTGCGGATCACGTCGGTCGGCCGGTCACGCGCCAGGTCGAGATGCGCGGTCTGCGCCAGCGCATGCACGCCGGCATCGGTGCGGCCGGCGCCGTGCACGGTGACGTGCTTGCCGGAGAGACGCTCGACCGCGATTTCGAGGATTTCCTGCACCGACAGGCCTTTCGCCTGGCGCTGCCACCCGACCAGGCCGGTGCCGTCATATTCGACGGTCAGCTTGTAGCGGGGCATGGCAACACCGTGCCGTGCGCGATCGGATAGCCGCGCAGGAATTCTTCAACCCGAAGCGCCGACCGGCCGGCGCGCTGCAATTTTGTCAGCCGTAACGCACGTTCGCCGCAGGCGACGAGCAAGGCATCGTCGAGCACCATGCCTGGCGACGCGCCGGCCGATCCGTCGGTGATTTCGGCGGCAAGCACGCGGATGCGCTCGCCGCCGCGGATAAAATGGGCGCCCGGGAAAATCTCGAAAGCGCGTATCGCGCGTTCGAGCTCGACAGCCGGCCGGCGCCAGTCGAGCGCGCCTTCCTCGCGCCGCAGCTTGCGGGCATAGGTTACGCCGTCGGTGGGCTGCGGCTTCGGATTGAGCTTGCCTTCGGCCGCGGCCGCCAGCGCCGCAACGATCAAACGGGCGCCGAGAGCGGCCAGTTCGTCATAGAGCGCGGCGGCTCCCATGCGCGTTGGAATTGCCAATCGCTCGGCCAACAATACGGCGCCGGTATCGAGACCTTCGTCCATGTGCATGATCGAGACGCCGGTTTCAGCGTCGCCCGCGAGCAGGGCCCGTTCGATCGGCGCCGCGCCGCGCCAGCGCGGCAAGAGCGAGGCGTGGACGTTGAGGCAGCCGAGCCGCGGCGCGTCGATCATCGCTTTCGGCAGGATCAGGCCATAGGCCGCGACCACCGCCACGTCGATCTTCAATGCCGCGAACTTGCCCACCGCTGCGGCGTCGAGCTTTGCCGGCGTTTCGACCGGAATGCCGCGGGTTTCGGCCAGTTCATGCACAGGCGAGCGCGTGACGCGATGGCCGCGGCCGGCGGGCCGCGGCGGCTGGGTATAGGCGGCGACGATGTCGTGGCCGGCGTCGAGCAACGCACCAAGGATGCGCACGGCGAAACCGGGTGTACCCAGGAACGCGACGCGCAACTTGGCCGGCGGGTGGGGCGCCATCGCGCCCTCAGGCGGGGACCGGCGATTTGAGACGCTTGGTCTTGCCGAGCTTGCGCAGGATGATGTTGCGCTTCAGCGCCGAGATGTGATCGACGAACAGCACGCCATCGAGATGGTCGATTTCATGCTGGATGCAGGTCGCGAGCAGGCCCTTGGCCTCGAGTTCGCGGATCTCGTTCTGCACGTCGAGATAACGCACGCGGACGGAAGCGGGACGCTCGACGTCGGCATATTGCTCGGGCAGCGACAGGCAGCCCTCGCTGCACACGACTTTCTCGTCCGATTCCCAGACGATTTCGGGATTGGCGACCTTGATCGGCTGCGGCTTTTCGCCTTCGCGCGCGCAATCGACCACGACGACGCGTTCCAGAATGCCGACCTGCGCCGCCGACAGGCCGATGCCGTTCGAGTCGTACATCGTGTCCAGCATATCGGCCATGAGCTTGCGCACGCGCTCATCCACCTTGGCGACCGGCTTGGACTTGCGTTTGAGCCGCGGATCGGGCGCGGTGATGATCGGCAGAAGGGCCATGGCGGCTCTTTAGGTAGGCTCTCGGCCCGAGTCCGTCAACGGATAGCTGGCGCTGGCCGCCTGCGCTAACATGCGGGCATGGAAGCAGTTTTAGCCTTAGCCGTCGTTGTTTTGTTGGTGGTCGTGGCGTGGTTGTTCCAGGCCCGCAGCCGCGCGGAACGCGACCTTGCGGTTGCGCGCGAGCAACTTGCGCAGGCCGAGCGACGCTCGACGGATTACGAGCGCCTCAAGCAGGAAATGTTGGACGCGACCAAGGCGGCGGTTCTCGAACCGGCGCAGTCGCTGTCGTCCAAGCTGCTCGACGATTACAAGCGCGAGAACGCCGAGGCCAAGAAGGAATCGGAGGTCCGGCTCAAGGAATTGGCACAGCCGCTGGTCGAACATGCGACCAAGCTCAATGAAGCGGTGGCCGCGCTGCACGGTCAGATCCAGGACAAAGGCCGCACGCTCGATACCGTGATGCGCGCGCTGTCGAGCCCCGGCGGCGCGGGTCAGATCGCGGAGGTTGGTCTCGCCAATACGCTCAAGTCGTTCGGTCTCGAAGAGGGCCGCGACTATGTCCTGCAATTCCAGGCGCCGGGCGAGGCAAGCGGACAACGTTTGCGGCCCGACGCGGTGGTGTTCCTGCCCGGCGATACCGTGCTGGTGATCGACTGCAAGGCGTCGAAGGCGGTGCTGGAGATCGCCGAAGCCGAAGGCGAGGCGGCGGAGGCCGCCGCCTATGCGCGGCTCGCGGCGACGATGAACCAGCATCTGCGCGCATTGGCGTCGAAGGATTACCAAAGCGCCGTGCTCACCGCCTTCCGCGACGCGGGGCGCGCCAGCGCGGTCGACCGCATGCTCAGCGTCATGTACCTGCCGAGCGAGATCACGCTCGATAAACTGTGCCGGGCGGATCGCGATTTCCGCCGCAAGGCGCAGGATCTCGCCATCATTCCCGCCGGTCCGGGCACCCTGCACGCGATCATCGCGTTCGCCGCCAGCGACATTCGCCGCCAGCGCCAGGCCGAGAATCAGGCACGCATCGTCGAAACCGCCGGCGTGCTGCTCGATCGTGTACGGATCGCACTCGAAGCCGCGGTCAAGGTTGGCAAGGGTATCGAGGCGGCGGCCAGCTCGTTCGCGGATTTCGCCAATTCGGTCAATCGTCGCCTGCTGCCGCAGGCCAGCAAGCTTGGCAAGCTCGGCGTCCAGACGCCCAAATCGCTGCCGCCAAGCGTGCCGGCCTACGAAGTGCGCCGGCTCGAGGACGCGATCGACGGCGAGGCCGAAGAAATCGCGCCGCCGCGGCCACGCCTCATCGGCGAATAGCGGCTACGGCTGAAGCGGCTTCCTCGCCGCAAGCGCGGCGGTGAGCGTGCCTTCGTCGAGATAATCGAGTTCGCCGCCGACCGGCACGCCGTGCGCCAGGCGCGAGACGGGGACGCCGGTCGCCGCCAGCCGATCCATGACGTAGTGCGCCGTGGTCTGGCCTTCGACCGTGGCATTGAGCGCCAGGATCACTTCGCGCGCCTTGGTTTCGCCGACGCGCCTCACCAACGGCTCGATGCGCAAATCCTCCGGGCCGACGCCGTCGAGCGCCGACAGCGTGCCGCCGAGCACGTGGTAGAGGCCGTTGTAGGCGGCCGAACGCTCGATCGCCCACAGATCGGCGACATCCTCGACGACGCAGATGAGCCCCGGATCGCGCCGCGGATCGCGGCACAACGCGCAGGGATCGGCGGTGTCGAGATTGCCGCAGCGACTGCATGGCCGCACCTTCGCCGCGGTCTCGGTCAGCGCCGCCGCCAACGGCTCCATCAGGCTTTCGCGCCGCTTCAGCAGGAACAGCGCCGCGCGCCGGGCCGAGCGCGGGCCCAGGCCGGGAAGTTTCGACAGCAACTGGATCAGACGGTCGAGTTCGAGCACTTAAAACGGCAGCTTCATGCCCGGCGGCAGTTTGAGTCCGCCGGTCAGCTTCTCGGTTTCCTCGGCGAGGTGGCGGTCGATGCGGCTCTTGGCGTCATTGAACGCGGCGACGACCAAATCCTCGAGCACTTCGACCTCGTTGGGGTCGACGATGGTCTTGTCGAGCTTGATCTTCTTCACGTCGCCCTTGCCCGACAGCGTCACGGTCACCATGCCGCCGCCGGACGTGCCGGTGATTTCGATCGCGGCGAGACGTTCCTGCATCTCCTGCATGCGCGCCTGCATCTGCTGCGCTTGTTTGAGCATCTGGCCGAGATTGTTCACAGGAAATCGTCTCCTTCGAGCGGGTCTTCGGTGATTACGGTATTTTCGGCGGCGTCTTCGGTCTCGGCGGCGGGCGTTTCAACGGCTTTCTCGCGCACCGCTTCGATTTTGGCGCCGGGGAAAGTTTCGAGTACGGCGCGCACCAGAGGATGGTTCGCCGCCTCGCTCCGCAGGCCGGCGGCGCGCGCCGTATCCTGCTCACGCAGCGTCGACTCACCTTTCTCGCCCGAAACGCTGACGATCCAGCGCCGCGCGGTCCATTCGGTCAGCAATTGGCCGAGACGATTAGGTAGGTCGCGCGGCGCCGCTTCGGTCGGCCGCAATTCGATGCGCCCGACCTCGAAGCGCACGAGATGAACGTTGCCGTAGAGATGGCTGCGCAGCAGCGGCTCGCGCTTCTGCTCGAACAGCCGGACGACGTCGAGGAAGCTTTGCGGCGCGGCCGGCAGCGATTCCGGCGTCGGCATCTCGCGCGGCTGAATTCGCGGCGCGGTGGCCACGCTCGATTCGATCGAAGCGCGCGGTGTTGGTGCGACGCGTGCGCCGGGCCCCGGTCCGTTCGCCGGTACCGGTGCGCCGTTGCCGGCGCTGTCGAGTGCCTTGATCAGATCGGCCGGCGCCGGCAGGTCCGCGACATAGGCCAGACGGACGAGGACCATCTCGGCGGCCTGGATGGGCGATGGCGCGCTCTGCACCTCGCCCAAACCTTTGAGCAGCATCTGCCAGGCGCGCGCTAGCTCAGCCATGCCAAGCTTCTGCGCCAAGGGCAGAGCGCGGTTGCGGTCGCCTTCGAACGCGTCGCCCGAATCGGGGGCGAGTTTGAGCCGCGTCAGGTGATAGGTCAGGTCGAGCAGCTCTTGCAGCGCCATCGCCGGATCGGTGCCGCCTTGATACAGGTCGTCCATGCGCTGCACCGCGCCGGCGGCGTCGCCCTTGAGCACGGTTTCGAGCAAGTCGAACACCAGGCCGCGATCGGCGACGCCGAGCATCTCGCGCACCGCCGCTTCGGTCACCGTGCCGGCACCGAGCGCGATTGCCTGGTCGAGAATGGACAGACCGTCACGCACCGAACCGTCGGCGGCACGCGCGATCAACGCGACCGCACCGTCTTCGACCGCGACCTTTTCGGCAGCGGCGATCTTCGCATAGTGCTGCGCCAGCATGTCGGCCGGCACCCGACGCAAGCTGAAACGCTGACAGCGCGACAACACCGTCACCGGCACCTTATGCACCTCGGTGGTGGCGAAGATGAATTTGACGTCGGGCGGCGGCTCTTCGAGCGTCTTCAGCAGCGCGTTGAAGGCGTTCTTCGACAGCATGTGCACTTCGTCGATGATGTAGACCTTGAAGCGTGCCGACACCGGCTTGTAGCGCACGCCGTCGGTAAGCTCGCGGATGTCGTCGACGCCGGTGCGCGACGCCGCATCCATTTCCATCACGTCGACGTGACGGTCTTCGGCGATCGCGCGGCAATGCTCGCACTGGCCGCACGGCTCGACTGTCGGGCCGCCTTTGCCGTCGGGTCCGACGCAGTTGAGGGCACGGGCGATGATGCGCGCTGTCGTCGTCTTGCCGACGCCACGGACACCCGTGAGGATGAAGGCATGGGCGATGCGGCCGGTGGCGATCGCATTGGCGAGCGTCCGGACCATCGCCTCTTGGCCGATGAGCTCTGCGAAATTGGTCGGACGATATTTGCGCGCGAGCACGCGATAGACGCCGCCCGGCTCGCTCATGTGCCTGCCTCTCCGTGGGGGCTGCGGTGGGAGACTGAACGCCGACCCAGGCCGTAACTCGTTACGGCTGCTTCCTTCCGGACCTGACCGGGTTGGCGAGGGGCCTGTCCGCCGCCAGCCTCCCACGCCACTATATCAGGCGATCCCGTCAGCCGCGCAAGACCGACGACGGCCGGGTTGCGCGGGTCAGGAATCGCCGCGTGAGCGCTTCGCCGCCTTGAGGCGGAACGGATGCGCCGGATAGGTCCCGAGAATCTTCATTTCACGCGTCACGAAATCGAGCTCCTCGAGTGCCAGCCGCACGGGCCGCGAATCGGGGTGGCCCTCGATGTCGGCGTAGAACTGCGTTGCCGTGAATTCGCCGCCGACCATGTAGCTTTCGAGTTTGGTCATGTTGATGCCGTTGGTGGCGAAGCCGCCAAGCGCCTTGTAAAGCGCCGCCGGCACATTCTTGACGCGGAACACGAACGACGTGACGACGAGCCGGCCGTTGTCGGGCAGCTTTTTGGGCTGCCGCGCCATGATCAGGAACCGCGTGGTGTTGTGGCCGGCGTCCTCGATGTTACGCTTCAACGTCTTCAGTTTGTAGATGCGGCCGGCGAGCTCCGACGCGATCACCGCCACGTGCTTGTCGCCGCTATTCGCCAGTTCCGCGGCGGCGCCGGCCGTATCGGCGCTCACCAATGCTTTGAGGCCGAGCTTCCGGATAAGCCGACGGCATTGCGACAGCGCGTGGACATGGCTGCGCACGACCTTGATCGTCTTCAGCGACGCGCCGGGCAGCGCGAGCAGCTGGTGCTTCACGCGCTCGAAATGCTCGCCGACGATGTAGAGGCCGGATTCGGGCAGCAGGTGATGGATGTCGGCGACACGGCCGGCGACCGAATTCTCGATCGGCAGCATGGCGAGCTCGGCGGCACCGCGCCGCACCGCAGCGATCACGTCCTCGAAGGCAGGGCAGGCCAGCGGCGTCATTTTCGGGAACACGCGGCGGCAGGCGAGGTCGGAATAGGCGCCGGGTGCGCCCTGAAAGGCGATGCGGCGCGTGGATCGGCGGTTGGTGGTCATGAGCGGGCGGGGTCCGGCCGCGTCCGCATCAGCGCACGGGCGCGTTCGAGGTCGGCCGGAGTATCGACGCCGAACGGCACCGCGTCAACGAGCGCGGCGTCGATCCGCATGCCGGCGTCGAGCGCGCGTAGCTGTTCCAGATTTTCGCGCTTTTCGTTGGCGCTGGGCGGCAGCGCGACAAAACGCGCCAGCGCGGCGCGGCGATAGGCATAGAGCCCGATATGGTGGTGCGGCGCGCCGCCACCGGCGGGCGGCGTCGCGGCGCGCGAGAAAGCGCGGGCGCGCGCGATGGTCATGCCGCCAAAATCCGCCCACAACTTGACGACGCTGCGACTGTCGATCTCGCCCGGCTCGAGCGCGGCGGCAAGCGTCGCGATATCGCACGCCGGATCGGCGAGCGGTGCCAGCGCGGCGCGGATCGCCCGCGGGTCGAGCAACGGCAAATCGCCTTGGACGTTCACCACCACGTCATGCGCGGCGCGCGGATCGAGCGCTTGCAGCGCCTCGAAGATGCGATCCGATCCTGACGGATGATCGGGACGCGTCGACATCGCGCGACCGCCGGCGCTTACGACCGCGTCGACAATTGCGGCGTCGGCGGCGGCGACCACCACGGTTCCGATCGCGGCTTCGGTCGCGCGGCGCCAGACCTGGACGATCATCGGAGCGTCGCCGATCGCCGCCAACGGTTTGTCGGGTAGCCGCGTCGAGGCTAGGCGCGCGGGAATGAGGATGATCGGGTTCAGTGTTTTGGCTTTCGTCTTGCGGCGTTATGCCGCATGAAAGGCGCCCCCTGCAACCGGCCTTTTTCCGGCAGATTTCGTTTGAGTTGGCAAAGGAAATTGAGTTTCCTGCCGGCCGAGCGGCATCAGGGGGTTCGAGTTTCGCATGTCCTTCGAGATGAACAAAATTGCGGGTGCGATACTGGTGGCGATGATCGTCGCCATGGTGTCGGGCATCATCGCCTCCAAGCTTGTCGAGCCGACGCCGCTCAAGAAGAACGCCTACGAGGTTGCGGCGGCGCCCGAAGCGACGGCGACGAGCCAGCAGGCGCCGGCCGGTCCGCAGCCGATCGAGCCGCTGCTCGCCAGCGCCAACGTCGACGCCGGCAAGGCGCACACCTCGGTCTGTCAGACCTGTCATACCTTCGATAAGGGCGGCGCCAACAAGATCGGTCCCAATCTCTACGGCATCGTCGGCGAGCCGATCGCCGAGGGCCGCAACGGCTTTGCTTTCTCCGATGCGCTCAAGACCAAGGGCAAGGGCCAAACCTGGACGGTCGATAATTTGAACGACTGGCTGGCCGATCCGCAGCATTTTGCAGCCGGCACCAAGATGACCTTCGCCGGCGATCCGAAGGCCAAGGAACGCGCCGATATCATCGCCTACCTCAATTCGCTGAGCGACCATCCGGCGCCGTTGCCGACCGCAGCGCCGGCGCAGCCGGCCGCCGCAGCGCCCGCAAGCGGCGGGCAATCCAACGCGGCGCCGAAGCCGCCGGCGTCCGGGTCAGTCGATTCGCTGCTCGCCAGCGCGAATGCCGACGCCGGCAAGGCGCATACGGCGGTCTGCCAGACCTGCCATACGTTCGATAAAGGCGGCGCCAACAAGATCGGTCCCAATCTCTATGGCATCTTCGGCTCGCCGATCGCCGAGGGCCGCAACGGCTATGCCTTCTCCGACGCGCTCAAAGCGAAGGGCAAGGGCCAAACCTGGACAGCCGAGAATCTTGATGAGTGGCTGGCCAATCCGCAGCATTTCGCCGCCGGCACCAAGATGACCTTTGCTGGCGATGCAAAAGCCAAGGAACGCGCGGACATCATCGCGTACCTCAATTCGCTGAGCGACCATCCGGCGCCACTGTCGAAGGCGCAGCCCTCTAGCAAGTAGCCGTGGACGCCCTAGAATAAGGGCGCCATGCCGGAACGAGTCACGGCCGCACATTTAGCCCTTGCGGGCGCGCTCGCCGACAAGGCGGCTGCCGTCATTCGCCGCTATTTTCGCGGCAACCTGACGATCGAAACCAAACCCGACGAAACGCCGGTGACGGTCGCCGACCGCGAGGCCGAAGCCGAGATACGCGCGTTGATCGAGGCGCGCTTTCCTGATCACGGCATTCTCGGCGAAGAGCATGGTCGTACGCGGCCCGAGGCCGACTATGTCTGGGTGATCGATCCGATCGACGGTACCAAATCCTTCATCGCTGGCGTGCCGCTGTTCGGCACCTTGATCGCACTGACGTTCAAAGGCGCGCCGGTGCTCGGCGTGATCGACCAGCCGATCCTGCGCGAACGCTGGCTCGGCGCTGACGGACGCAAGACGACGCTCAACGGCAAGCCGATCGCAACGCGCGCCTGTTCGGCGCTCGGCGGCGCGACGCTCTTTGCCACCTCGCCCGAGATGTTCGGCGGCGGCGACGCGCAGGCTTTTGCGCGCGTGCGCCA
>DATEMD010000155.1:0-6167 GCA_035275845.1 Allostellaceae bacterium
TTCGGCTGCCGGACGACGTGGATCAGGTCTTTTTGGATCAAGCCCTGGAATTGACTCGTCAGCCGATCATAGATCTTGGAGAGCTGCTGGATGCGCCGCTCGATCTGGCTTTGCAGCTCGGGCGAGATGTTGCGCGGCGGCACCGCAATCGGCGCCGGCAGATGATCGAAGACCCCGCCCTGCTTCGGTGCGAGACCGGAATCCTCATGCACCATCTTGCCGAGGAACGCCTCGGCGAAGACTTGTTGCAGGATGCGATACTTCGAGACGTTGACGCTGGAAATCGCGTAGAGCATCACGAACGTCGCAAACAGCAACGTCATGAAATCGGCGTAGGAGATAACCCAGCGCTCGAGATTCTCGTGGCGGTCTTCGTGACGTCGCCGCCTCGGATGCGGTTTATGGTCCATGCCGCGTCCCCATAATCATGCCGTTTTCCGCTCGTCGATTGGCGAGTCGCGGAATTCCTCTTCCGGCACCTCGCCATCGCCCCCATCTTCGTCGGTCGGCGCCGCGACGGTCTCGACCTCCCCTTCGTGCATGAAGCTGCTGAGCTTCATGCCGAGATGGAGCCGTGGCTCCGACGTGGCAATGCCGAGCAAGCCTTCGATGATGATCTCCTGCCGCCGCACGCCTTTGCGGATGACCATGCGCAGCTTGTTGGCGATCGGCAGATACAACAAGTTTGCTGAACCAACGCCGTAGATCGTGGCGACGAACGCCGTTGCGATGCCCTTGCCGAGGCTGGCCGGGTCGTCGAGATGCGACATGGTCGTGATCAGTCCCAACACGGCGCCGATGATGCCGATGGTCGGCGCGTAACCCGCCATCTGCTCGAACACCCGTGCCGCGCCCAATTCGTATTCCTCGCGGCTGTGGAGCTTGGTCTCAAGGATGGCGCGGACGGTAGGCGGCGGAATGCCATCGATCACTAGGTTGAGCGCCTCCTTGAGGAAGGCATCGCGTTCGTCGTTGGCGATCGGCTCGAGGGCGAGCACGCCTTCGCGGCGCGCAATCTGGGCCCAATCGAGGATCCAGTCGACGAGCTTCACCGCGTCGTAAGCCGGGGGAAAGAACACCCACGGCAGCATCCGAAAGGCGCGGAAAAAGGTTCGCGGCGGCGTTTGCAGCAAAATCGCACCGACCGTGCCGCCGACGACGATCAAGAACGCCGGAAAATGCACCAGCGACATCACGCTGCCGCCATCCAGCGACATGGTCACCGTGACCGATACAAAGGCGAGCACCACGCCGATTATGGAAAGCAGGTCCATCGCCTATTCCCCTTCCGCACCGACCAACGTATGCGCGGCGGTCTCCCAACCCGACAGGCGCGCCCGCAACGCCAGAAGGGCGCGGCCGTGCAGACGGCAGACCGTCGATTTGTCGAGCGTTAGAACGGCGCCGACCTCGTCCATGTTGAGGCCGTGTTCGTAATAGAGGCTCAGCACCAGGCGTTCGCGCTCGGGCAGGCTCGAGACCGCGTCGACCAACGAAGCGACGACGCGGTCGCGATCAATGCTGCGCTCCTGATCGCCCTCGGCTTGCGCGGCCTGATCAACTTCGGAACCGGCCGCGTCGAGCGGCAGCAGCCGAACCAGCGCGGCATCGGTGAGGATGCGCTGATAACGTTCGACCGAAATCCCCATCTGCGCCGCGACCTCTTCGTCGGTCGCCGCTCGCCCGAGCCGCGCCTCGACACCACGCATTGCCGCCGCCGCAGCCCGCACCCGGCGCGCGATCGAGGTCGACGGCAGCGCAGTACGACGCGCTTCGTCGATCATCGCATTGACGACGATCCGCCGCGTCCGGCGGTCGTATTCGACCATGCCGAGGCCGGCGCGAACCACGCGTAACAACGCCATCATGCCGGCCTGAACCAAATCCTCGACGTCGACGCTGGATGGCAGCCGGGCTTTCAAATGCAGCGCCGACGCCTTCACGCTTGGCATGAATCGGCGCAGCAGATCGCCCTCGTCGATCGACGAAGCGAGCGTCGCCGCGTAATGCGCCAGTTCCGAGGTCACGGCCATCGGCCATCTCTTCCGGCGATCGCGGCCGATGGCGCCTTAGGCTGCGGCATCCTCGCTCCTTTCGGCCTTGCGGCCGATAACCTCGGTCACGCGGATGCGCTTTTCGGGCGGAATCTCGGCATAGGACACGACCCAGAGCCGCGGCCGCACAACCATCAGCGTCTGCGCCACCAGCGGCCGCAGCTCCGGCCGCACCAGGATGGCCGGCGGCCGGCCGTCCGCTTCCCAGCGCGCCGCCAAGGCACCCGCGGTTTCACGCAGCTGCGCCGCAATCGACGGTTCGATAGCGAAAGGCAACGCACCGTCGGCCGGCAGTTTGAGCGCCTGAAGCAAAAGCTTCTCGAAATCGCCGTCGAGCACCGCTGCGCGGATTTCATCGACGGCGCCGAAGGCGCTTTGCACGATGAAACGGCCGAGCCGCGAACGCACAGTTTCGACGAGCTTCGTCGCATCCTGCGTCGCCGCGCCGTCTTCGAGCAGCGCGGTAACGATGCCGCGCAGGTCGCGCAGTGGCACGCGCTCGGCGAGCAGCGCGCGCATCACCTTGTAGACGGTCGCCGGCGACAACAGCTTGGGGATCAGCTCGTCGACCAGCTTTGGCGCCTGTTTGCCAAACGCCGCCAGCACGCCATCCATCTCCGTCCGGCCGAATACCTCGTCGACGTGATCGCGCAACACGCGCTCGAAATGCGTCGCAACGACGACCGCGGCGTCGAACACGGCATAACCGGAGGCGCGCGCCTGGTCGGCGGCACCCGGCGCAATCCAGAGGGCGGGCCGGCCGAAAGCCGGATCGCGCGTCGGCGTGCCTGGCACCTGCGCCGTCGCCTTGTCAGCACCGATCGCCAGCAAGCGGTCCGGATGCACGTCGGCGGCGGCGCGTTCGACGCCGTGGACCAGGATGCGATAGCCGATCGGCCGCAGATCGGGATTGTCCCGGACGTGAACGGCCGGAACGAGGAACCCGAACTCGCGCGACAACAGCTTGCGCACACCCTTGAGCCGTGGCAGCAGCCCGCCGCCGCGCTCCTTGTTGACCAGGCTGACCAGCCGATAGCCGACCTCGATCGCCAGCGGCTCGATCACCTCCACGACATTGACGTCGATCTCTTCGGACTCGAGCGGCGGTGCGGTCTTCGGCGCGGCGGCGCTAACCGTGCGTTGCCGTAGGATGTACCAGCCGGTGCCGCCGAGCAGCACGGCGAAGGTGAGGAACGGCAGATGCGGCATGCCGGGAATGATGCCCAACAGGCCGACGATGCCAGAACCCAACAGCCAGACCTTGGGATAGGCCGCGAATTGCTCGACCACCTGCCGGCCGATATCGGCACCTGTGGAGACGCGGCTGACCACCACGCCAGCCGCCGACGAGATCACCAGCGCGGGAATCTGCGCCACCAGACCGTCGCCGACGGTCAGCAGGGCGTAATTCGCCGACGCCGCACTCAGATCCATCCCGTGCTGCCAGACGCCGATCAGCAGCCCACCGACCATGTTGATGAACAGGATGATGATCGCGGCAATGGCGTCACCGCGGACGAATTTGCTGGCGCCGTCCATCGCGCCGAAGAAATCGGCCTCGTGCGTCACCTGCTCGCGCCGGCGGATCGCCTCTTCCTGGCCGATCAGCCCGGCATTGAGATCGGCGTCGATCGCCATCTGCTTGCCGGGCATGCCGTCGAGGACGAAACGCGCCGCCACCTCGGCGATACGGCCGGAACCCTTGGTCAGCACGACGAAATTGATCAGGACCAGAATGGCGAAGACAGCGATGCCGACGGCGAAATCGCCGCCAACGACGAAATTTCCGAAGGATTCGATGACCCGGCCCGCCGCGCTCGTTCCCATATAGCCATCGAGCAGGATGACGCGCGCCGCGGCGACGTTCAGCGACAGGCGCATCAATGTCGTCACCAACAGCAGGGTCGGGAACGACGAGAAATCGGTCGAGCGCGCGGTGTAGAGCGCCGCCAGCAGCGTCATCAGCGCCAGAGAAATATTGAACGTAAACAGAAAGTCGAGGATGAACGGCGGCAGTGGCACGACCACCATCGCCAGGATGAGCACGAACGCGGCTGGCCCGGCGAGCGACGGCAAATGCCGGCGCCATGCGATGAGGCCGAGGCCGGTCGCGGCTTTGGCGACTTGCGCGCTCATGATCCGGGTCCCAGCGGCCCGCTCAGGATGGTGACGAAGAACGCCTCGAGTTGGCGCAGCAGCCACGGACCGCCCACCGCGAGAACGAAGACCGCGCTGAGAAATTTCGGGACGAAGCTCAACGTCGCCTCATTGATTTGTGTCGCCGCTTGAAGCACGCTGACGACGATACCGACCGCCATGATCGAGCCGAGCAGCGGCCCAGCGACGAGCACGATCGTTTCCAGGGCGCCATGCCCCGCCGTCGACATCGAGACCGGATCGCCCATCAACGCAACCGCTTCAGCCGCTCGGCCTGACTGACGACGTCAGTGACACGAATGCCCATCTTCTCGTCGTTGACGACGACGACCTCGCCGCGCGCGATCAGCACGCCATTGACCCGGATATCGAGTGGCGCGGTCGCTGGCCGGTCGAGTTCGACAAGCGAGCCGTGGCCGAGTTGAACGAGGTGCCGGAGAGAGATGTCGGCGCGGCCGACCTCGACCGACATGCGCACCGGAATGTCCATCACCACGTCGAAATGCGCGGAATCGACGCTCGTCGCGCCGTCGCCGAGCGGATCGATAGCCGGCGCCTCGGAACCCGCGGCACTGGCGCTCGGCGGATCGAGATCGGCCAGTGGGCTCGGCGTCGCATTGACACCTGGCGCGGCTTTGCGCGCCTGTTGCGCATCGGGCCGCTCGATGGTTCCCGACGGCGCTGTGCTGCGTGAGCCGCCGCCGTTGCTGGTGTCCGTGCTCATACCAATCTCCTGTCATGTGGCAAAGCCGCTTCCAGCAGGCTCTGCGTCGCATTGAGCTTCGACTCAATGCGAACGGCGGCCTTGCCGCGATGCCGCCCCCATTTGCCGCGGAATAGCGGCATGTTGTTGATGTTGACGGTGACCGTTTCCGGCATCTCGACCTCGAACACGTCACCAGTGCGCATTTTCAGGAGGTCGTTCACCGAAATCTCGATGTCGAGCAGTTCGACGGCGGCGTGCAGATTCACGCGCTCGACGCCGACGCGCAGCATACCGAACCAGCGATCGTCGGCGTGCCGGTCGGACGCGACGCCGGACATCAGTTGGTCGCGCAGCTGTTCGACCGCGTTATATGGCAGGCAGACGGTGACCCAGCCGCCGCTACTTTCGATCGTGACGCGGAATGTGCTGACGATCACCAGATCGCTCGGCGATGCCACGTTGGCGAATTGCGGATTGAACTCGTAGCGTAGAACCTCGGGCTGGAAGGCCTGCACCGGTTCCCAGGCGGTCACGAATTCGCGCAACGCGATCGCGATCACGCGACGCAACACACGTTGTTCCACCGCAGTGAATTCTCGGTTGCCGATATTGACCGGAAATTTGCCGGCGCCGCCGAAGAAGATTTCGACGATCGAATGCGCAAGCTTGGCGTCGATCGACACCAGCATCGTGCCGTTGAGCGGTTTGGTGCTGACCAGCGCTAGGAAGCTCGGGACTTCCAGGCGCTCGATGAACTCGGCGTGCTTGATCAGTTCGACGGCGCCGGGCTTGAGCTCCAGCGCGCAACGGAGCTCGCGGAAAAGCGCCGTGCGGAAGAAGCGGGCGAAGCGATCATTGAGCACGTCGAGCGTCGGCAGGCGGCCGCGTACCACCGTATCCTGGGCCAGCAGGTTGAACCGCCGGACACGGCCGATCGGCGACACCCACTCGCCGCTCGGGCTGTCGGCGATCCGCGTGACCTGGGCTACGGTTTCTCGACGTTCGTCGTCGTCCTTGAAATCAGGCATAGACGCTCAATCCTTCGACAGAAGTGGTGCCGCCAGCCGTGGTCTCGACCCGGCCGGTGGCCGTCGCGGTGCGGCGTGCGGGCAATGGCGTCGCGGCCGGCCGACCATTGCCGCCGCCCGAAACATCGGCGCCAACCCAAGCGCCGGACAGATTGAGGCCGGCACCGCTAAGCGATCCGTGCAGCTGCGCCAGCGCGTCGCTGACGGCCTGCTGCACTTGTG
>DATEMD010000156.1:0-6323 GCA_035275845.1 Allostellaceae bacterium
GAGAGATCCTTGACCTTGAAATCGTTGAAGGTCGCCGGGGCGGCGGCCTTGCTCCGCGGCTTGGTCGCGGTCGGGCTCACGTCAGTGCTCCTGTCGGGGGGATGGAACGAAGGGAACTAGAAGTCGGGGTGGCGCGCGGCATCCGCACACATCTCCAGCTCAACCGGCCGATCTACGCGCGCACCTCGGCCTATGGCCATTTCGGTCGCCCCCCAGAAAGCGACGGCGGCTTCTCGTGGGAGAAGACTGACATCGCCGATCAGCTGCGCCGCGCCTTCTAATAATCCAAGGACAAATTTCGCGATGACCGCCGATTACAAGATCAAGGATATCGGGCTGGCCGATTTCGGCCGGCGTGAGCTCGCCATCGCCGAGACCGAAATGCCCGGCCTGATGGCAACGCGCGAGGCCTACGGCAAGCAGAATCCTTTGCAGGGCGCGCGCATCGCCGGCTCGCTGCACATGACGATCCAGACGGCGGTGCTGATCGAGACGTTGAAGGCGTTGGGCGCCGACGTGCGTTGGGCGTCGTGCAACATCTACTCGACCCAGGACCATGCGGCAGCGGCGGTTGCGGCTGGCGGCACGCCGGTCTTCGCCTACAAGGGCGAATCGCTGGCGGAATATTGGGATTTCACTCACCGTATCTTCGAATGGGGCGACGGCGGCGCGCCCAACATGATCCTCGACGACGGCGGCGACGCGACGCTGCTCGTCCATCTCGGCATGCAAGCCGAGAAGGACGAAAAGGTGCTGGCCAAGCCGACCAGCGAAGAGGAAGAAGTGCTGTTCGCGGCGATCCGCGAGCGCCTGAAGTCGAAGCCGGGTTGGTATACGAAGCTGGGCACGGCGATCAAAGGCGTCTCCGAAGAGACCACGACGGGCGTTCATCGCCTCTACCAGATGGAAAAAGACGGCCGGCTGTTGTTCCCGGCGATCAACGTCAACGATAGCGTCACCAAATCGAAATTCGACAAT
This sequence comes from Allostellaceae bacterium, assembly GCA_035275845.1. Classification (GTDB taxonomy): domain Bacteria; phylum Pseudomonadota; class Alphaproteobacteria; order ATCC43930; family CGMCC-115725; genus REEB95. The sequence continues at coordinate 979 of DATEMD010000156.1, forward strand.
CTCTACGGCTGCCGCGAGAGCTTGGTCGACGGCATCCGCCGCGCCACCGACGTGATGATGGCGGGCAAGGTCGCGGTGGTTGCAGGCTTCGGCGACGTCGGCAAGGGCTCGGCGGCGAGCCTGCGCAATGCCGGTGCGCGCGTCCTGGTTACCGAGATCGACCCGATTTGCGCGTTGCAGGCGGCGATGGAAGGCTATCAAGTCGTGACGATGGAAGAGGCGGCGCCTGCGGCCGACATCTTCGTCACCGCCACCGGCAACCTCGACGTGATCACCGTCGAACACATGCGGCAGATGAAGGATCGCGCCATCGTCTGCAACATCGGCCACTTCGACAACGAGATTCAGGTCGCGGGCTTGCGCAATCTCAAGTGGCACAACGTCAAGCCGCAAGTCGACGAGATCGAATTCCCGGACGGCAAGCGGGTTCTTCTCCTCGCCGAAGGCCGGCTGGTCAATCTCGGCTGCGCCATGGGCCATCCGAGCTTCGTGATGAGCGCGTCGTTCACCAACCAGACGCTGGCGCAGATCGAACTGTGGACTAACCAGGGCAAGTACCAGAAGAAGGTCTACACGCTGCCGAAGCATCTCGACGAACGCGTCGCGGCGCTGCACCTGGCCAAAGTCGGCGCGCATCTGACCAAGCTGACGCCCAAGCAGTCGCAGTATCTCGGCCTCAAAACCGAGGGCCCGTTCAAGGCCGACACCTACCGTTATTAGCCGCACCCGCCCAGCGGGCATTGACGGAAGCGGGGCGCGGCCTGTTTGCGCCCGAAGATTGGAGCTTCGCCGAGCCGCCGCACGCACTGCCGCGCTGGCCCGACGCCGACCGGCGGACGCGACTTGTCTTCATCACCCACGGTCTCGACGGGGATGCGGTCGCCCGCTCCTTCGCCGCCGCCGTCACCGAAGCGCCACCGGCGCGTCACGCTATCGTCATCGGTGCTGCGCAGAGTGATGCGGTCGCGCGATGGCGCGATCGACGACCATCCGGGCTGGGGTAGCCCTCTCGGCCCGGCGTTTTCTCGACGACAAATGCCTCCCCCCAAGGGGCAGGGCGGCGGTTCGGCTTCGCGCCGGACCGCCGCCTTTTTTGCCGCTGTCATGGCGCGCGAAAACGGTATCATCGCGTCCGGCTGCGGCTTCAAGAAGACTGCGGTCCGGGAGGGCTGGTTGGCGGCGCACAGCGAAGTCCGCGACGGCATGCGGATCGATTGGGACGTGCCGGTCGCGATGGATGACGGCGTCGTGCTGCGCGCCGATATCTTCCGCCCACTCAAGCCCGGCAAGGCGCCGGCGATCGTCACCTACGGACCCTACGCCAAAGGGCTCGCCTTCCAGGAAGGTTACAAGACCGCCTGGAATATCATGGCGAAAAATCATCCCGACGTAACCGCAGGCTCGTCGAACAAGTACCAGAACTGGGAAGTCGTCGATCCGGAGAAATGGGTGCCCGACGGTTATGCCTGCGTGCGCGTCGATTCACGCGGTGCCGGCCGCTCACCGGGCATCATCGATCATTTCTCGCCGCGCGAGGCACAGGATTTCCACGACTGCATCGAATGGGCGGCGCGCCAGGATTGGTGCAACGGCAAGGTTGGCATCAACGGCATCTCGTATTACGCGATGAATTCTTGGGCGGCGGCGTCGCGGCAGCCGCCGCATTTGGCCGCCGTCTGCGCCTGGGAAGGCGCCGCGGATTGGTACCGCGATTCGACGCATCACGGCGGCATTCTGTCGACCTTCTGGGCCAACTGGTATGACATGCAGGTGAAAACCGTGCAGCACGGGCTCGGCACACGCGGGCCGAAAAGCGCGGTCACCGGCGATCTCGTTTGTGGTCCGGAGACACTGAGCGACGCCAAGCTTGCGGCCAATCGCTGCGACTTCGGCAACGACATCCTGGCGCACCCGCTCGACGACGCCTGGTACAAGGCGCGCTCACCGCGCTGGGACAAGGTCACGGTGCCGTTCCTGTCGGCGGCCAATTGGGGCGGACAGGGCTTGCATCCGCGCGGCAATTTCGAGGCCTTTGTCCGCGCCGCGGCCAAGCACAAATGGCTCGAAGCGCACGGCGGCACGCACTGGGTCGAGTTCTATACCGATTACGGCGTCGGTCTGCAGAAACGCTTCTTCGCCTATTTCCTCAAGGGCGAGAAGAACGGCTGGGATAAGGAGCCCAAGGTGCGGCTCCAGGTCCGGCACGTCGACGGCTTCCGCGAGCGTTTCGAAAAGGAATGGCCGCTCAAGCGCACGCGCTGGACCAAGTTCCATCTGCGGCCCGATCTGACGCTGGCGGCCAAGCCGGTGGCGAAAAAGGCGACGCGCACCTTCGCCGCGCCGGGCGATGGTTTGACCTTCATGAGTGCGGCGGTCACCCAGGCAACCGAGATCACCGGGCCGATTGCCGCGCGGCTCGTCGTATCGTCCTCGACCGCCGACGCCGACCTGTTTCTGGTGTTGCGGCTGTTCGATCCCGCCGGCAAGGAAGTCGCGTTCCAGGGTGCGCTCGATCCGCATACACCGGTCGCACAAGGCTGGCTGCGCGCCTCGCATCGCCGTCTTGATCGCCGGTTGACGCGGCCGTGGCGGCCCTATCACACGCACGCCAAGGCCGAGCCGCTGAAGCCCGGCCGCAAGGTGACGCTCGACATCGAGTTGTGGCCGACCTCGATCGTTGTCCCGAAGGGCTGGCGCTTCGGCCTGTCGGTGCGCGGTCGCGATTACGAACACGACGGGCCGGCGGCGGCGCTCTCCAACATGAAACATCCGATGCGCGGCTGTGGCCCGTTCCTGCACAACGATCGGCGCGACCGGCCGGCAGCGCTCTTTGGCGGCGATACCACGCTCTATTTCGGCGCCGGCGCAGCCGCCTATCTGCTGTTGCCGATCATTCCAGCCAGGGCCGCCCGGCGCAGGAAATCTCGATGACCGAAGCGCAGACCGACAGCGGCCTTGGCGAGCGGTTCGCGGCGTTGCACGAGATCGTGCGCGCGGCGCGCAACGCGTTGCCGACGAATTTCTGGGATTATCTCACCGGCGCCGCGGAGACCGAGACGACGTTGCGGCGCAATCGCCTGGCGATCGACAGCCTCGGCTTCCGGCCGCGGGTGCTCCACGACGTGTCGGCGATCGACTCCACGACGCGGATTTTCGGTAAACCTGCGCGCTTGCCGGTGATCTTGGCGCCGATCGGCTCGATCGAGAATCTCAACGCCGAAGGCACGGCGGCGGTGGCGCGGGCTGCGGCGGCGTTCGGTGTGCCGGTGGTCGTAAGCTCGGTAGCCAAACCCGGACTCGAAGCGACGGCGCAAGCCGCGCCGGCGAGCCGCCGCATCTTCCAGCTCTACGTGCGCGGCGACGAGGCATGGGTCGATGATTTCGGCAGCCGCGCGATCGCGCACGGCTACGAGGCGTTCTGCTTCACCGTTGACACCTCGATGTACGGACGCCGCGAGCGCGACATCGCCAAACGCTATGTCGTCGGCGGACGGCGTCACGTGGTGCCCGAGATGGAGCGCTTCCAGGCGGCATTCGACTGGGACGGCGTCGCTCGCTTCAAGGCCAAGTACAAACTTCCGATCGTGCTCAAGGGCATCGCCACCGCCGAAGACGCCGAACGGGCGTGTCAGCTCGGCGTGGCCTGCGTCTATGTCTCGAATCACGGCGGCCGGCAGCTCGATCAGGGACGCGGTGCGCTCGATGCCCTGCCCGAGGTGGTGGCGGCGGTCAAAGGCCGCGCGCCTGTCGTCGTCGACGGCGGCTTTTGCCGCGGTAGCGACATCGTCAAGGCGCTGGTGCTCGGCGCCGATGCGGTCGGCATCGGCCGGCTTTACTGCTACGGCCTCGCCGCAGCCGGTGACGCCGGCGTTCGCCGCGTGCTCGAACTGCTCGAGATCGAGATCCGCATGTGTCTCGGCCTCCTGGGCGTCACGCGCTATGCCGACCTCAGGCGTGACATGGTGGCACCGGCACCGCCGGTTTATGCGCCGCACGTGCTGTCGGCCTTTCCGCTGCTCGATCTGAGCCAACCCGGATACTGAACCGTTGCCACCGCGTCGGCAGGCCTGACGCCGGCGGTCGCGATTCCCGTCAATTCTTCCGACGCTTGATTAATATTAACCATAGCAACGTTACATCTATTACTTTTAATCTATAGTATTAACCAATTTTCTTCATCGTCTTAACTATATTTGTCTTGTGTTTATACTGTTTTAACCATAGAATATTCAGTGATGGATTTGGCATGGGCGCGATTGGATCGCGCCGCGCGGCGGCAAAAGGGTACGGCGATGCGGTCTTCATCCGGCACTGGTTTTGGCACCTCGTTGCTGCTGTTCACGCTTTCGGCAGTGGGCGGCGCGGCGGTGACCTTGTTTCTGATCATCTCGCTCGATCCGCTGGTTGCGCTGTTTCCGCCGACCTCGGGTGCGCCGGAGATCGCTTACGGTATCGCCGTGATGTGGGGTCTGGTGGTGACTGCGACGATCGCGGTGCTGTCGATCGGCAGCTATCGCCGCCGCCGTCAAGCTCCCGATTTCTACGATGCGGGCTGGCAGGAACGCTATGTTCCGGCGGCGCCGCGGCCTGCCGCGCCCACCGTGCCGCACGACACGACCCGTCCGGTGTTCGACGCGCGCTTGCGCCAGATGGACGCGCTGATGGCGGCCAACCGGGTGTTGGTCGAACGGCTCGAGCGTGCCGCCACACCGCGGGCACTACCGGCCGCGCAGGGCGCGCCGCTCCGTCCGCGGGCCGCGCAAGTGCAACCGCACTCGCCGCCGATGCCGGCGCAGCCGTTGCGCGCCTACCGTTAAATCGCGATTGAATTAAAACGGAAAGCCGAGCCGGACCTGGCCGACCGAGTTACGGTCGCTGCCGTTGGCGTCGGCTGAGCCGTGCACCGTATCGCTGCAACGCGCCAACAGCAGGATGGCTAGCGCGGCCATCGTGGCGTGGAACGCAAGACGCAGGCGAGGGCGGGAACCGGTCATCGGTTGATCCTCGGCCGGCATTCTAATCCCGTAACCAAGCGCCGTCAGCCGGTCGCTCAGCCGACACCGCGCCACAAGGCGGCGTGGTCGCGTTCGTCGGCCGAGGCTATCGCCGGCAGTGTGACGGTAACGGTTGTTCCGTGGCCTGGGGTGCTGGCGATGGAGAACTGGCCGCCATGGAGCTCGACGAGGCTCTTGGAGAGGGGCAATCCCAGGCCGGTGCCTTCGTGGGCACGGGTCATGGCGTTGGAGATCTGGCCGAAGGGCTCGAGCGCCTTGGGGATGTCGGCCTCGGCCATGCCGATGCCGGTGTCGCGGACGGCGATCTCGACGGCGCCCTCCCAGGTCTTG
>DATEMD010000157.1:0-2034 GCA_035275845.1 Allostellaceae bacterium
TCTGGCCGCGCACGGCTTCGTCGACGGCCAGAACCTCGTTTTCGTGCAGCGATCGGCCGACGCGCGCCCCGAGCGACTCGACGGCCTCGCAGCCGAGCTCAAGGCCGCCAATGTGGATGTCATCGTCACATTCGGCTATCCCGCGGCGCTGGCCGCCAAAAAGTCGACCAGAGACATACCGATCGTCATAAGCGCCGCGGGCGATCCGGTCGCGACCGGCCTGGTCGACGGGGTGGCGCGGCCCGGCGGCAACATCACCGGCGTGACGGAACTGTCGACCGAGCTCAGCGCCAAGCGCCTTGAAATCTTAAGGGACGCTGTGCCGACGCTGACGCGCGTGGCCATGCTGTGGAACGCCGACGATCTCGGCATGACGCTGCGCTACCGCGCCGCCGAGGATGCGGCCAGCCTCCTCGGCATCAAAGTCCAGACCTTGGGCGTGCGTGAGCCCGACGATTTCGAGCATGCCTTCGCCGAGATGACGCGCGAGCGGCCCGACGCCATCCTGATGGTGTCCGATGCGCTGACCATGCTCAACCGCAGGCGCGTCGTGGAATTTGCCAACACCAACCGGCTGCCGACGATCTTCGAGACTGACGCACCGGTGCGCGACGGCGGCCTGATGTCGTATGGTCCCAAGGAGAGCGCGATCGGCGAAAGAACCGCCGATTTCGTGGCCCGCGTCTTACGCGGCGCGCGGCCCGCGGACATGCCGCTCGAATTGCCCACGCACTTCGAGTTCGTCGTCAATCTCAAGACGGCACAGGCGCTCGGCATCAGCCTTCCGCCGACCCTGATCGCCCGCGCCGACGAGGTGATCGAATGAGCAGCCGCCGCGAGTTCATATCGCTGCTCGGCGGCGCGGCCGCAGCATGGCCGCTAGCGGCGCGCGCGCAGCAGCCAAGCTCGCTGGTTGGAGTACTTCACAGCGGATCGCACACTACGTTCGCGCCGTTAATGATTGCATTTCGGCGGGGCCTTCAGGAGGGAGGCTTCATTGAGGGCCAGAACGTTACAATCGAGTATCGGTGGGCTGAAAATCAATACGACCGGCTGCCGGTAATGGCGGCCGAGCTTGTGCATCTACAGCCGGCGGTGATCTACGCGGGTGGTTCGGTACGAGCGGCCAAGGCGGCGACGTCTACGATACCAATCGTCTTCACAACTGGTGAGGACCCTGTCAAAGCTGGCCTCGTAGACAGCCTTAACCGGCCGGGCGGTAATGTCACTGGCGTCAGCCTTTTCTACGTTGAACTTGGGGCGAAGCGGCTGGAGGTGCTGCACGAGCTAATGCCCAAAGCCGAGGTGATCGGACTGCTGGTCAATCCACGTTCGCCGCAAGGGATCGGCAGCAACACGGAAGCTGAGGAAACCGAACGTGATGCGCGCACAGCAGTGAACGCAATGGGGCGGCAGCTCATCGTTGTTCGCGCGAGCAGCGAGAGCGAGATCAACGAGGCGTTCGCAGCGTTAGTGCAGCAGCGTGCAGCGGGCCTTATCGTCGCCTCAGACCTCTTTCTGACCAGTCGAAAGGATCAACTGATCATGTTAGCGGCCCGCCATGCCATTCCCACAGTTTATGCATGGCGCGATGCCGTAACCGCTGGCGGATTGGCAAGCTACAGCATAGATCTTGCTGACAGTTATCGGCAGGTGGGCGGCTATGTCGGACGCATTCTTAAGGGTGCGAAACCTGCTGAATTGCCCGTGTTACAGCCCACCAAGTTCTCGTTGGCCATCAATCTGCAGACCGCAAAGACACTCGGGCTTGAAGTGCCGCAAACGATACTCGTACGCGCCGACAAGGTGATCGAATGAAAAGACGCCAATTCATTGCACTGCTCGGCGGCGCGGCGGCGGCGTGGCCGCTCGCTGCGCGGGCGCAGCAGCCGGCGATGCCGGTGATCGGGTTTCTATACGCCGGTTCGCCTGGACTTGGTGTGACTGCGAACGCGTTAACGGTATTTCGCCGGGCCTTAGCGGAAAACGGATACGTCGAGGGTCAGAGCGTGACTATCGAATATCGCTATGCGG
>DATEMD010000158.1:0-9497 GCA_035275845.1 Allostellaceae bacterium
CGAGGTCCGGTTCGGTGACGACGTCCTGCTTCGCCGCGCGCGCGAAAAGCCGCTTGGCGACGGCGGTTTTCACGATGTCGCGCGTCGGGGTCAACCACAAACCGCGGCCCGGCAAGCGCCCGTCGACATCGGGCACGACGCGGCGCTCCGGATCGACGACAAAGCGCAGCAAGCTGCCGCGATCGCGGCTCTCGCCCGTCACCAGACAGCGGCGCAGCGTGTCGCCGTCATGCGCGCGATGACGCGCGCCGGCACCCGGCGCCGTCCTCTGATCACGGGCGGGTAGTGCGGTCATCGTGCGTTATTCCGCCTTGGCGTCTGATGCCGCCGCATCGGCGGCGGGCTGATCGGGGAACCAATGCGCGCGCGCCTTCATGATTACGGCATTGGCGTCGTCGGCGTCGAGCTTGATGCCGGCGCCTTGCGCGATCTCAACCAGCTCGTCGCCAGCAAGATCGGCGAGGTCGTCGAGCGTTTTGACCCCTTTTTCGCCGACCGCCACCAGCAGCGCCGGGCTCACGCCTTCGACCTGCGCCACCTCGTCGGCGACACCAAGCTCGCGACGGCGTGTCTCGTGCTTTTCATCGCGCTGCTTGATGAAGACGAGCGCGCGCTGCTGCAGTTCCTTGGCGACCTCTTCTTCGAAACCTTCGATGCCGGCGAGCTCGCCGGTCGGCACGTAGGCGATGTCCTCGACCGACGTGAAGCCCTCGGTCACGAGCAGATGGGCGATGACATCGTCGACGTCGAGCGCCTCGATGAAGAGCGCCGAGCGGGTACGGAACTCCTCTTGGCGCCGCTCGCTTTCCTCGGCCTCGGTCAGGATGTCGATGTCCCAACCGGTCAGCTGCGAGGCGAGCCGCACGTTCTGGCCGCGCCGTCCAATCGCCAGCGACAGCTGATCGTCGGGCACCACGACCTCGATGCGCCGCTGCTCTTCGTCCATCACCACCTTGGCGACTTCGGCCGGCGCCAGCGCGTTGACCACGAAGGTCGCCGGGTCCTGCGACCACGGAATGATATCGATCTTCTCGCCCTGGAGTTCGGCGACGACCGCCTGAACGCGCGAACCGCGCATGCCGACGCAAGCGCCGACCGGGTCGATGCCACTGTCGTTCGAGATCACCGCGATCTTGGCGCGCGAGCCCGGATCGCGCGCAACGGCGCGAATCTCGATGATGCTGTCGTAGATCTCGGGGACTTCCTGGGCGAACAGCTTGGCCATGAATTGCGGATGGGTGCGCGACAGGAAAATCTGTGGGCCGCGCACTTCCTGGCGTACGTCATAGATATAGGCGCGCACGCGCTCGCCCTGACGGAAGCTCTCGCGCGGCAACAGTTCGTCGCGGCGCAGAATCGCTTCGGCGCGCCCCAGATCGACGATGACGTTGCCGAACTCGACGCGCTTGACCAAGCCGTTGACGATTTCGCCGACGCGGTCCTTGAACTCGTTGAACTGGCGCTGACGCTCGGCGTCGCGCACCTTCTGGACGATGACCTGCTTCGCGGTCTGCGCCGCGATGCGGCCGAAATCGATCGGCGGCAGCGGATCAGTGAGGAAATCGCCAACCTCGGCCTCTGGATTGATCTTCTTCGCCGCCGTGAGCGAAATCTGCGCCGCCTCGTTGACCACCGGATCGGCGACTTCGCGGAAGCGCATCAAGCGGATCTCGCCGCTCTTGCGATCGATTTCGGCGCGGATGTCGTATTCCTGGCCATATTTCGAGCGACCCGCCTTTTGGATCGCCTGCTCCATCGCCTCGAGCACCTCATCGCGGTCGATGCCCTTGTCGCGCGCGACGGTGTCGGCGACTTGCAGCAGTTCGAGACGGGGATAGGGGGCGCTAGTCTGTACGGCCATGGTCGAGATCCTCAGATGGCTTCGCTACGCGTCTTGGGACGCGTCGCTTCGATGAGTTCGTTCGTCAAGACGAGTTTGGCGCGGATGATGCCCGCGAGCGGCAGGTGGACGATTTCGGCGCCCAGATTCACTTTCACGGCGTCGCCGTCGAGGCCAAGGAGCCGTCCACGGAAGCGGCGGCGGCCGTCGAGCGGCTGTTGCAATTCGAACTTGGCCTCGAAGCCGGCGAAGCGTTCGTAATCGTCGCGCTGAAACAGCGGCCGATCGATGCCCGGTGAGCTGACTTCGAGCACGTATGAGTCCGCGATCGGATCGGCGACGTCGAGCAGCGCAGAGACCGTCTGGCTCACCAACGAGCAATCGTCGACCGACATCGCCGTGTCGTCGACGCGTTCGGTCATCACCTGCAAGGTCGCGTGCCGCCCGCCGGTGAACACCGCGCGCACGACGCGATATCCCATCGCGGCGAGCGATGGGGCGATCAGGGTCTCGATGCCTTTGGCGTCGATCAACGCCGAACTCCCGTGCCAAAAATAAAAAGTGGGCCGCACGGCCCACCGTTCGATCTCCCCGGCTAGCATGCCGAGGCTATGGGACTCTTGTTGTTGATTGCGCCCTTTATATAGGGAATTCCGCCGCTTGCGCAAGGCTGGCGGGCGCTTTATGCGCGCCGCGCCAAGCGGAAAAACCGCGGCACGCGGCCGGCAGCCACCGCTTTTTGCTCATAACGGGTCGCCGGCCAATCCGCCGGACGGTCCGGCCAATCGCCTGCGACGCGCGATAGTTCGACGAACGCGGGATGGGCCTCGACCGCGGCGGCCATCCAGTCGGCATAATCGGGATCGTCGGTGGCCAGCCGCAACTCGGCGCTGGGACGCAGCGTCCGCGCCAGCTGATCGAGGGTTTCGGGCGCGACGATGCGGCGCTTTTTATGGCGCTCCTTCGGCCAGGGATCGGGATAGAGGATGAAGGCGCGGCCCAGGCTGCGATCGGGCAGGCAGGCCAGCAACAGCCGTGCGTCGTCGACGAACAGGCGGACGTTGGCCAATCGATCGCGGTCGACCGCCGCGAGCAGCTTGGCGATGCCGTTCTCGAAGACCTCGGCGCCGAGCACCGCGACCTCCGGATACGCGTGCGCTTGCGCCGCCAGGTGTTCGCCGGCGCCGAAACCGATCTCGAGCCAGAGATCGTTCGCGGCCGGAACCAGCGTCGCCGGATCGAGCATCCCGGCCGGCGGCAGGACGACGCGCAGCCGTGGCAATAACGTGTCCATCAATGCGCGCCGGCCGGCGCGCAACTTGCGACCGCGGCGGCGTCCGTAGATCCGCCGGCGCGCGCCGGCTGTGGAATCGGCAATCATGCGACAGCAGATACGCGGCGGCAGCGGCGGCTGGCAAGCGCCGTCCGTCGGTCAGCGCGACCGCGGCCCCGGCGGCGTATAGGCGTTGGCGATGGCCTTGGCGAGCTCGAACACGCGGCGGCGGAGCTGTGGATCGGTGATGCGGAGATACGCGCGCACCAGCTCAAGCGTCTCACGCCGCATGATCGGCTCGTTGCCGTAAAATATCTCGGCCGGTTCGCTGAGACCCTTGGACGGCTTGACCGCCGCCTCGGCGCCGGGCGATGCGCCGTCCGGCAGATTCAAGTCCGCGAAAAAGAACGCCACCGAGACGTCAAGCACCTGTGCCAGCTCATGCAGGCGGCTGGCACCAATGCGATTGGTGCCGCGTTCGTATTTCTGCACCTGTTGGAAGGTGAGGCCGATCGCCTGGCCAAGTTTTTCCTGGCTCATGCCGAGCAACGTGCGGCGCAACCGAACGCGCGCGCCGACATGCACGTCGATCGGATTCGGGTGTCCGGATTTGCTGCGGCGGCTGCGGCTTCCGCCGGGATTCGGTGTCATCGACGCCTGTGTACGGTCCCTGGGCATCAAAGAGTAATCACACGCAATGGTATGCGGTCAACGGGTCCGCCACGTCTGCGACGCGCGACTTTTTTGGGCTCAACGTCGCGTCCGACCGCCGCGTCGCTCGAGCACGGTCGCACCGGCCGCCGCGATCAGGCCGGCCAATAATAAAACGACAAAGCCGGCATCGCCAAAGCGGGCGTAAAGCGTCGGTGGCAAGGCCCGCGGCAGCGGCGCGTCGAGCACGCCGACGTCGTCGAGACCGAGACGCGCCACGACGCGGCCGAGCGGATCGATAACCGCCGAAATCCCGTTATTGCCATCACGCGCCAGCGGCAATCCCTGCTCGACCGCGCGCAGCCGCGCGATGGCAAAATGCTGGAACGGGCCCGACGTGAAGCCGTACCAGGCGTCATTGGTTATGTTGAGCAACCATTGCGGCCGCGTGCCGGGCGCGACCACTTGCTCGGGAAAGATCGCTTCATAGCAAATCAACGGGCTGACCGGCGGCAGGTTCGGCAAGTCGAGCGTGCGCGGTCCGGGTCCGGCCGAGAAATCGACGGTGCCCGGCGTGATCTTGTTCATCGGCAGGATGCCGCGCAACGGCACGTATTCGCCGAACGGCACCAGATGATGCTTGTCGTAGGTGGCGGCGATGCGGCCATGGCGGTCGACGGCCGCGAGGCTGTTCCAGTAATGCGCCATCGGCGCCGGCGGCGGATCGCTGCGCAGGGTACCCGCGATCACCAAGCCGCCAGGCGGCGCGGCCTGGGCCAGCGCCGCGAGCGCGTCGGGATCGCGCTCCAGCAACGGCGGCCCCATGCCTTCCGCCCAGATCACCGCCGACACCTTATCGAAGCCAGGCGCCAGGGTGAGGCCGAGCAGCCGGTGGAAGTCCGCGACCAGCGACTTCGAATCATTGAACAGCGTCTGCGGAATCGAAGGTTGAACCAGCCGCAGCGTCACGCCCGGCAGATCGCTGCGTGGATGCGCGGCCAGCCGCCAGGCCCCGAAGCCGGCCATCCCGACGATCAGCGCCACTGCCGTCACCGCCGGCGTTAACCGCGCGCCCGCCGGTGCACCGAGCCGCGCCGGCAATATCGCCGCCAGCACGGTGAGAAAACTTAGGCCGTAGATGCCGACCACCGCGGCGATTTGCAGCATCGCGGTCGAGCCCGGAAAGCCGCCCGACCAGGCGTACCCGACCAAGTTCCAGGGAAAACCGGTGAGCACGTGGCCGCGCAGATATTCGAGAACCGCCCACGACACCGCCAGCGCGCAGGCGCGGCCCGTGCCCGACAAGCGGAGATGGCGCGCCGCCAGATCGCTGAGCCATAGCGCCACGCCGGTGAAGATCGCGAGACCAGCCGGGATCGCGACCTCGGCGATCGGAAACAGCCACCAGAACTGCGCCCAGTCGACGGTGAGCGCGACACCGATCCAATAGAGACCGGCGGTGAAATAACCGGCGCCGAAACTCCAGCCGAGCGCGAAAGCCTGACGTCCGTCACGATTGCCATCGGCGAGCCACGCCAAGCCACCGAACGACACCAGCAACACCGGCGTCAAATCGACCGGCGGCAGCGCGGCGGCGGCGAGCGCGCCCAACAGCGCCGCCAACCCGTACCGGCGCCAACCGGCGAGCGCCACGACGTACAAGGCCCAACGCTGCAAATTTCCGACGGCGGCAGCGCCGCGCAACACGGCGGGCGCGCGCGTATCAACCATGCGGAACAGTCTCGGTCGGCAGCCCCTTGATGCGCAAGCGTTTGACGCGGCGCGGATCGGCTTCGAGCACTTCGAACGAGAAGCCGGCTGGATGCGGGATCACTTCGCCGCGGCCGGGCACGCGGCCGGCGAGCGCGAACACCAGACCGCCGAGCGTGTCGATGTCCTCGGCGCGATCCGGCGGCAACAGCGGCGCTTTGACGCGGGCGGCGAGCTCGGACAGCGGTGCGCGCGCGTCGGCGATCAGCGTGCCGTCGGGCCGTGCGACCACGCGCGGCCGGGCGATCTCGTCGTGCTCGTCCTCGATCTCGCCGACGATCTCCTCGATCACGTCCTCGATCGTGATCAGACCATCGACGCCGCCGAATTCATCCACCACCAACGCCAGATGGATGCGCGATGCCCGCATCTGCTTCAGCAATTCGAGCACCGGCAGCGTCGGGGCCGCGAACAGCGCCTTGCGCGCGATCTTGTCGAGCGCCACCGGCGTCCCGGCAGCCACGTGCGGCAGCAGATCCTTGATGTGCAACACGCCGACCACATCGTCGAGCGTCTCGCGATAGAGCGGCAAACGAGAATGGCCGTGCGCAGCCATCTGTTTCGCAGCTTCGGCAAAGGGCATGTCGACCGGCAAGGCGACGATGTCGACGCGCGGCACCATGATGTCGGCCGCGGCGACTTCGTGTAGCCGGAGGATGTTGGTGAGAAGCGCGCGCTCCTCGGGGTCGATCGGCTCGGCCTCGCGGTGCTCCTCGATCAGCTCTTCGAGCTCGTCGCGCAGACTCGCCGGCGGCTCGTCGCCGTCGCCGCGCAAGCGCCGGAGCCAGCCGCGCAAGCCGCCGCGCCGTGGCGCCGCGTCAACCATGCGCCGGCTCGCGCACGCGATAAGGATCGGCGACGCCGAGGCCGGCGAGAATCGCCACTTCGAGCGCCTCCATGCGCCGCGCCTCGGCGGCGCGTTCGTGATCGAAGCCCAACAGGTGCAACACGCCGTGAACGACGAGATGCGTCAGATGGTCGGCCAGCGTCTTGCCTTGCGCGCGCGCCTCGCGGGCGATGGTGCCGTGCGCGACGACGACGTCGCCCAAAAGCCGAAGCGACGTGCGCTGCCGCGCCGGTTCGGCGCTGGCGAACGACAGCACGTTGGTGGGCTTGGCGATCCCGCGATAGGTCCGGTTGAGCTTGGCGATCAGGGCGTCGTCGGCGAGCATGATCGAAAGCTCGGCGTCGCGCAGGCCGGCGGCGGCATGCGCCAGCGTCGCGGCGGCAGCGTCGCGGCAAATTTGCGGCGCATCCGGCAGCGCGCGCCGCCAGGCGGCCGCACGTTCGATGACGTCGATGGTGGCCGGCTTTTTCCTATTCGCCGCTTTCATCGCCCTTCGCGCGTTTGGCGCGCCGCTCGTGCCTGTCATAGGCGGCGACGATGCGCGACACCAGCGGATGGCGGACCACGTCCGCTTCGGTGAAATGGATCATCGCGATGCCGTCGACGCCGGCGAGGGTCTCGACCGCGTCGGTCAGACCCGAACGCGCTCCCTTGGGCAGATCGATCTGCGACAGGTCGCCGGTGACCGCCATGCGCGCGTTCTCGCCGAGACGCGTGAGGAACATCTTCATCTGCACCGGCGTCGTGTTCTGCGCCTCGTCGAGGATGACGAAAGCGTTCGCCAAGGTGCGACCACGCATGAAGGCGAGCGGCGCGATCTCGATGTCGCCGAGCGACAAGCGTTTCATCACTTGCTCGCCCGGCAGCATGTCGTGCAGCGCATCGTAAAGCGGCCGCAAATAAGGATCGACCTTCTCGCGCAAATCGCCGGGCAGGAATCCGAGACGTTCGCCGGCCTCGACTGCCGGCCGCGACAACACGATGCGGTCGACCTTGCCCGCCATCAGCAGGTCGACGGCCATGGCGACGGCGAGATAAGTCTTACCGGTGCCGGCGGGACCGAGACCGAACACCAGCTCGTGCGTGCGCAACGCCTTTATATAGGCGGCCTGCGCCGGACCGCGCGGCGTGATACGGCGCTTGCGGGTGCGGATTTCCTCGTTTTCATCCCCTGGCTCGCCGCGATTGGCGCCGCGATGCTGCGCCATGCGCAAGGCGGCGTCGACGGTATGGGCGTCGACCTCGTCGCCGCGCTTCAACCGCTCGTAAAGCGCGGTGAGTGTCGCCCGCGCGATATCGGCGGCGGCTTCCTGTCCAGATATCGCCAGCCGGTTGCCGCGCGATACCAGCGCCACGCCGAGCGCGCGCTCGATGCGCTCGAGATGCTTGTCGTGTTCGCCGAAAAGCTGCGGCAATAGCGCGTTGTCGGCAAAGTGCAGGTTGAAGCGCGCTTCGCCGTCGCGCGCGGCGTCGCGCGGCGTCATGCGACCACCTCGGGCAGCATGCCGGTCAGGCTGTTCGGCTCGATTGCCGCCACGTGCACCGTGGCGACCGAACCCAACAGCGCGTCCGGCGCCGCGGCATGGACCGGTTGCAGCCACGGGGTACGTCCCGCCATCTGCCCCGGATGACGGCCGCGTTTCTCGAACAGCACGTCGACCGAACGACCGACGAAACCGGCATTGAAACGCACCAGTTGTTCATTGAGCAGCGCCTGCAATATCGCGAGCCGTTCGACCTTGGCCGGTTCGGGCACCTGGTCGTCGCGCACCGCCGCGGGCGTGCCGGGCCGCGCGCTGTATTTGAACGAGAAGGCCTGGGCGAAGCCGACGCCGCGCACCAGCGCCAACGTCGCGGCGAAATCGTCATCGCTTTCGCCGGGAAAGCCGACAATGAAGTCCGACGACAAGGCGATATCCGGCCTGGCAGCGCGCAGCCGGTCGATGATGCGGCGATAGTCGTCAGCACAATGGCGGCGGTTCATCGCTTGCAGCACGCGGTCCGAACCCGACTGCACCGGTAAATGCAGGAACGGCATCAGCTTCGGCTCATCGCGATGAGCGGCGATCAGTTCGTCGTCCATGTCGGCCGGATGCGACGTCATGTAACGCAGGCGCAACAGGCCTGGCACCGACGCCAGCGCGCGGATCAGCCGGCCGAGCCCCCAGACGCCACCGTCCGCGGCCACGCCGTGATACGCATTGACGTTCTGGCCCAGCAGCGTGAGCTCGCGCGCGCCCTGCGCGACCAGCGCCTGGGCCTCGTCGAGCACCGCCTGGACCGGCCGCGAAAACTCGGCGCCGCGCGTATACGGCACCACGCAGAAGGTGCAGAACTTGTCGCAGCCTTCCTGGATCGAGAGAAAGGCGCTGACGCCCGCGCGGCCGCGTTCCGGCAGCTGGTCGAATTTCGATTCGGCGGGAAACTCGGTTTCGACCGGCCGCTCGCCGTTTTCGGCGGCCTCCACCAGCGCCGGCAGGCGGTGATAGCTTTGCGGGCCGACGACCAGGTCAACGATCTTGGCGCGGCGCAAAATCTCGGCGCCTTCGGCCTGGGCGACGCAGCCGGCGACGGCGACGACCAGTTTGTCGCCGTCATGCTGCTTGCGCGCCTTGAGCGGCGCCAAACGGCCCAAGTCGGAGAACAGCTTCTCCGCCGCTTTCTCGCGGATGTGACAGGTGTTCAGCAGGATCATGTCGGCGTCGGCCGGCGACGCCGCCGGCGCGTAACCCGACGACGCCAGCGCCTCGGTCATACGGTCCGAATCGTAGACGTTCATCTGGCAACCGTAGGTTTTGACGAACAGCTTCTTCACACGCACCTCATTGCATCGGCAGCGCGTCGGCGAAGGCCGGCGCTGGCGCAGCGGGCTCGGGCGCCGGCAACGGCGGGGCGCTCTTGCGTCCGCTCAATGCCGCGGCGAGACCGGCGGCGACCACGGCGGCGCAATGATCGGCAAGCGCCTTGCGCGACGGGAAATCGGCAGCACGCACCGCCGGATGGAAGGTCACGCTGACACCAAGATGGCCGAGACCGAGCACGGTCCAGAGATGCGGCGCCAAATCCATATCGCCATACCACGCGAACAGCGGGCGATAGGAGCGCCCGAGCGGCAT
>DATEMD010000159.1:0-16261 GCA_035275845.1 Allostellaceae bacterium
CGTGATCGAGCGTGGTGAAGGCAACCGGCCGCCGCATCAGGCCGAGGGTGCCTTGATGGACGCCGTGCACGGTCCAGCCAAGACCCTGCGCCCGCGCCACGACGGCGCGGATGACAGCATTGAGACCGGCGCAGTCGCCGCCGCTGGTCAACAAACCGACCGTGCGGCGCGATGGCGAGGCGGCAGAGGCGGCTTGCATCGCATGCTCTCCCTTGCGAAATTCGCTATGACGACAGCCGATTCGGGCGATTGAGCGCAGGTTGCGGGCCTTTGCCCGGCTCAACCCCGGCTGGGGTTTTTGCTATACTAAATGATCCTTGCGCAGCAGGGTTTCCGATCCGCGATGGACCTCGAGATCGAAGCGATCAAGGCCAAGATCACGCAGCTCAAGGCCGAGCACCGCTTGCTCGACGAGGACATTCGGCGTCTCGAAGACGGCGGCCCCTTCAATCCGATCGAGATGCAGCGGCTGAAGCGCCGTAAGCTGGCGCTCAAGGATCTGCTGGCACGCCTCGAAAGCAAGCTGCTGCCGGACATCATCGCCTGAGCCCGCGGCGCTTGCCCGCGGGCTTTGCATTCCTATAATGCGCGCTTCCTGCATTTTGGGGCGGGGGAATGAAGCGCGCCAAGCCCGTCGGCATCATCATGGGCAGCCAATCGGACTGGAAGACCATGCGTCACGCAGCACGCATGCTCGATCGGCTTGCTGTCGGCTACGAGGCGTTGGTCGTCTCGGCGCATCGCACGCCGCGACGGCTTTATGATTACGCGCACAGCGCCAAGGCGCGCGGCGTTCGGGTGATCATCGCTGGCGCCGGCGGCGCGGCGCATCTGCCGGGCATGACGGCGTCGATGACGGTTTTGCCGGTCCTCGGCGTCCCGGTTGAAACCCGCGCGCTCAAGGGCATCGACAGCTTCCTGTCGATCGCGCAAATGCCGGGTGGCGTTCCGGTCGGCACGCTGGCGATCGGCAAAGCCGGCGCCACCAACGCCGCGCTGTTGGCGGCGTCGATCCTGGCGCACAGCGATGCCAAGCTGGCGGCACGGCTCGAACGCTTCCGCAAGATCCAGACCGCGTCCGTGCCGAAGCGTCCACCGCGCGGATGATCCTTCCGGGTGCAACCATCGGTATAATTGGCGGCGGCCAACTCGGCCGCATGACCGCCCTCGCCGCGGCGCGGCTGGGCTATCGCTGCCATGTCTTCTCACCCGATGCCGACGGTCCAGCCAAGCAGGTAACGCCCTACGCGACGACCGCTGCCTACGACGATCGCGCCGCTCTGGAGCGGTTCGCCGCCGCGATCGATGTCGCGACCTACGAGTTTGAGAACGTGCCGCTCGACACCGCCAAGGCGTTGAGCGCGCTCAAGCCATTGCGGCCGGGCGCCGGCGCGCTCGAGATCGCCCAGGATCGCCTCAAGGAAAAATATTTTTTGCGCGGCGTCGGCGTCGCGACCACCGCGTTTCGCTCGATCGAAAGCCCGGCGCAATTGAGTCGTGCACTCGCCGAGATCGGTCCGCGCGGCGTGTTGAAGACGGTGCGGCTTGGCTACGACGGCAAGGGCCAGGTCATGATCGGACCCGAAACCGATGCGGCGGCGGCGTGGAATTCGCTCGGCACGACGGTCGCCGTGCTCGAAGGCTTCGTGGATTTCGCCTGCGAGCTGTCGTCAATCGTTGCGCGCGGGGACAACGGCGCGATCGTCGCCTATCCGGTGGTCGAGAACCGGCACGTCAATCACATCCTCGATACCACGGTTGCGCCGGCCGAAGTTCCGGCGGCGGTTGCCGCCGAAGCCGAGCGCATCGCCCGCCACGTCGCCGAGCGGCTCGATCTGGTCGGACTGTTGGCGGTCGAGATGTTTCTCACCAAGTCGGGCGAGCTTCTGGTCAACGAGCTCGCGCCGCGGCCGCACAATTCCGGCCATTGGACGATCGATGCCTGCATGACCAGCCAGTTTGAGCAGCTGGTGCGAGCGATCTGTGGCCTGCCGCTGGGCTCGACCGAACGCCATTCCAACGCAGTGATGAAGAATCTGGTCGGCGACCAGGTCGATACCTGGCGCGATGCGCTCACCGATCCGACGGCGCACCTGCATCTCTACGGCAAAGGCAAACCGTCGCCCGGCCGCAAGATGGGCCACGTCACCCGCCTGCTGCCGAAGCGTTAGGCGCGGCGCAAACGCGCAAGAAGACCGAGCGCGCGCAGCGGGTTGGGCAGGGCGCCAAGCGCTGCCGTGGCGCGGCCGCGCAGTTTGGGGATCTGCATTACTTCGGCGATGCGGCGGTCGAGAAATTCGGCGGTCGCCGCATGATTCGGCGATTTGTCGTCGAGCCAATAGAGCGTCGTGGCAGCATAAATGCCGGCCAGCAACGCACGCTTGGTATAGAAGCTGAAATCGGTCGCATGGTCGCCGGCGGCGTGCCACAGCATATCGACCGTGCGGTAAAGCAAGCGCGGGCCGAGCGGCAGATTGGCCGGTAACGCCATAAACGCCAGCATGCGCCGCACCGCTTCGCGGTGCGGCTCAAGCACACTCAGCCGGGTCCGGACGCCAAGCGCGATGCGTTCGCGCAGCTTGAGCCGCGTCGCATGGTGCTTGATGAGTGCGGCTTCGGTCGCGCGGTCGGCCCAGTCGTTGAAAGCCGCGACGGCGTCGCGCACGCCATGCGGGAAGAGCGAACTCAGCTCCGCCTCGGTCAGGTCGACGCGCTTGGCGGCGTGGCGAAGTGCGCGCCGGCTCCAGCCTTCGAACGGCACATCCGGCAGCATCGCCAAGATGACTTTGTCGCGGAGCGCGCGGTCGTCCATGTCACTCGGCCGCATCGGCATCGGCAACGCCGATATCGATTGGAAAGCGCATACCCTCTTCCAGATAGGTCAGCAGCCGCAAATCCGTCATGCGCTGCGGATAGAGAATGCCGTCGAGATGATCGCATTCGTGCTGGAGGACGCGGGCGTGGAAGCCTTCGACCGTGCGGTCGATCGGCGCGCCGTCGAGGCCGATGCCGCGATACCGGATGCGGGTGAAACGCGGCACTGCGCCCTTGAGGCCGGGGACCGACAGGCAGCCTTCCCAGCCAAGCTCGGTTTCGGTCGTCAGCGGCTCGATCACCGGATTGATCAGCACGGTGAGTGCCTGCGGCCGATCGAGCGGCCGCCCGGTCAGCCGCACTTCGCCGACCTCGAAAACCACGACGCGCTTCGGCACGTGGACCTGCGGCGCGGCCAGGCCCGTGCCACCGGCATCGTGCATGGTCTCGATCATGTCGGCGACCAGGGTGCGGATTTCCGGCGCCGACGGATCGGCTACCGGGGCCGCCTTTTCCCGCAGGACTGGGTGACCCATGCGGGCGATCTTGAGAATGGCCATAGCGCCACTATAAGCCGATTCGGCCCGGCGATGCGGCGCAAAAGCCACGCCCGGCGGGATTGGCGGCCGTGCCGCCGACGCGGCCTTCACAACGGCCGGATTTGATGATACTTAGCCCGCCCTTGAGCCGGTTCTAGGGTGCCGGTTCGGGATGTGGCCACAACCTCGATTTCGCGAAAGGCGTAACGCTCTCGTGCAGATTCTCGTCCGCGATAACAACGTCGACCAGGCGCTTCGCGTGCTCAAGAAGAAGATGCAGCGCGAAGGACTTTTCCGGGAAATGAAAGCCCGTCGCAGTTACGAGAAGCCGTCCGAGCGCCGCGCCCGCGAACGCGCCGAAGCGGTTCGCCGTTACCGCAAGGTGCTGCGGAAGCGCATGGAGCGCGAAGGCTACTAGGCCGCGTTAAAGCCGATCGCAAAAAAAGCCGCCCATCGGGCGGCTTTTTATTTTGCGGCGTACGATGCCGGCGCGCGCTATGCGAGCGCCTTGACGATTTCCTCGCACATCTTCTTGGCGTCGCCGAACAGCATCATGGTGTTGTCGCGGAAGAACAGCTCGTTCTCGACGCCGGCGTAACCCGACGCCATCGAGCGCTTCACGAACAGCACGGTTTTCGCCTTTTCGACATCGAGGATCGGCATGCCGTAAATCGCCGATTTGGGATCGGTCTTGGCCGCCGGATTGGTAACGTCGTTGGCACCGATGACGAAGGCGACGTCGGTCGTGGAGAAGTCGCGGTTGATCTCATCGAGCTCCATCACGTCCTCGTAGGGCACGTTGGCTTCGGCCAAGAGCACGTTCATGTGGCCCGGCATGCGGCCGGCCACCGGATGGATGGCGTAATGCACCGTGACGCCTTCCTTCTTGAGGATGTCGGCCATCTCCTTGAGGGCGTGCTGAGCTTGCGCCACCGCCATGCCGTAGCCCGGCACGATGATCACCGAGCTGGCGTTCTTGAGGATGAAGGCGGCGTCGTCGGCGCTGCCCGATTTGACCGCCTTGTCGCCTGCGCCGGCCACCGCTGCCGCGCCGCCTTCGGTGCCGAAGCCGCCGAGGATGACGTTGAAGATCGAGCGGTTCATCCCCTTGCACATGATGTAGGAGAGGATGGCGCCCGACGAGCCGACCAGCGCGCCGGTGATGATCAGCAGCGAATTGGCGAGGGTGAAGCCGATGCCGCAAGCCGCCCAGCCGGAATAGCTGTTCAGCATCGAGATGACGACCGGCATGTCGGCGCCGCCGATCGGGACGATCAGCAGCAAGCCCAAAAGCAGCGACAAGGCGATGATCGCCCAGAACGTCACCGGCAGCTGCGCCATGACAAACCAGACGATCAACGCGACGAGCACCACGCCAAGCAGCGCGTTGAGCACGTGCTGGCCTGGAAACACCAGCGGCTTGCCGGTGATCAGGCCCTGCAGCTTGCCGAATGCGATGATCGAGCCGGTGAAGGTGATGGCGCCGATCGCGGTGCCAAGGCTCATCTCGATTAGGCTGTGGGCCTCGATCGCGCCGAGCTGGCCGATGCCGTAGGCGGCGGGCGCATAGAACGCGGCGGTGGCGACGCAGACCGCGGCCAGGCCGACCAGGCTGTGGAAGGCGGCGACCAGCTGCGGCAACGCCGTCATCTGGATCTTGAGCGCGATGAAAGTGCCGATGGTACCGCCGATGATGATGCCGGCGGCGATCACGCCGTAGCTCAAGACGCCGGGCGAGGCGAGCGTCGTGCCGATGGCGATCACCATGCCGACGACGCCGTAGATGTTGCCACCGCGCGCCGTCAGCGGCGACGACAGGCCGCGCAGCGCCATGATGAAGCAGATGCTGGCGGCGAGGTAGAGCAGGGCGGCAAGATTAGCGGTCATTTGCCGGCCTTCTCCTTGGGCGCTTTCTTTTTGAACATTTGGAGCATGCGCTGGGTCACGATGAAGCCGCCGAAGATGTTCACCGATGCGAGCGTCACCGCGGCGAAACCCATGACCTTGGAAAAGCTGAATCCCGCCGGGCCGGCGGCGATCAGCGCGCCGACGATGATCACCGACGAAATGGCGTTGGTGACGCTCATCAGCGGCGAGTGCAGGGCCGGCGTCACGCGCCAGACCACGTAATAGCCGACAAAGACCGCCAGGACGAAGACGGTCAGGAAGAACACGAAGACGTCGGCGTGCGCGCCGGTTTCCATCGTTCAGGCTCCCGCCAGTTGCGGATGGACGACCTTGCCGTCGCGCGTCAGCAGGCTCGCCTTCACGATCTCGTCGGCTTCGTCGATCTTGAGCGCCTTTTCCTTGCCAACGATGAGGCCGAGGAAGGCGAAAAGGTTGCGGGCGTACAGCGCGCTGGCGTCGACCGCGATACGTGCCGGCATGTTGCTGTGGCCGATGATCGCGACGCCGTTCGCCGTGGTTACGATCTCGTCAGGCTTGTTACCTTCGACGTTGCCGCCTTGCTCGACGGCGAGATCGACGATCACCGAGCCGGCGCGCATCACGCCGACCATCTCCTTGGTGATCAGGATCGGCGCCTTGCGGCCCGGTATGAGCGCGGTGCAGATGACGATATCGGTCTTTTTCAGTGCCTCGGTGACATGCTCGCGCTGGCGCCGCGTGAAATCCTCGCTCGCTTCCTTGGCGTAGCCACCGGCGGTCTCCATCGCCTTCATGGCTTCAAGATCGACGGTCAGGAAGGTGGCGCCGAGGCTCTCAACCTGTTCTTTCGCGGCATAGCGCACGTCGGTCGCCGAAACGACGCCGCCAAGGCGGCGGGCGGTGGCGATCGCTTGGAGTCCGGCGACGCCCGCGCCCATGATCAGAACGCGCGCCGGCGGCACCGTGCCGGCGGCGGTCATCATCATCGGCATGGCCCGGCCGAAATAGTCGGCGGCATCGAGCACCGCCTTGTAGCCGGCGAGGTTCGCCTGGCTCGATAGCACGTCCATCGACTGAGCGCGGGTGATGCGCGGTACCAGTTCCATCGCGAACGCGATCACGCCCGCTTTGGCATAGGCCTGGACCTCGTCCTTGTGCTGCAACGGCGCCAGCATCGCGACCAGCACCGCGCCGGATTTCATTGCCTTGATTTCGTCGGCGGTCGGCCGCTGCACCTTGAGCACGATGTTGGCGCCGAGCGCCGCGGCGGCGTCACCCAACTGTGCACCTGCCGCGCCATAGGCCTCGTCGGTATAAGCTGCGCCAGCACCGGCGCCACGCTCGACGACGATAGCGAGGCCTTGTCCGGCAAGACGCTTGACCGTGTCAGGCGAAGCCGCGACGCGAAGCTCGCCAGCCCGGCGCTCCTTGGGTATGCCGATAATCATCCGGTAACACGCTCCCCTGGCCGCCTTTCCCCTTGAGCCGAGGCAGCGCGGCGACACAATGCCGCGCTCGTTATGCTTTCTCAAGGTCTTTGGGCCGCGACTATTTGACCAATTGCTGCGCGTGCTGCAAATCGTCAGCGCATCGATTTACTCGGCCGGCGGCGTTATCGTTCTCGGCCTTGGCCAGCAACAATTCGAGCTCGTGCTGCTTGACCGGGTCGTCAAGGGTGGCGATGCGGCCGCGCAGGGCAGCAATCTCCTGGCTACAGTCGGCGTGCGCTATCGCGCCGGCACTCAACAGCGCGGCGACGACCGTCAGGCATGGCAGCACCCTTCTCATGTCTTTCCCCCGAATCTAAGATAGCGCCAATCCCTCCGCTGGCGTGCCGCCGCATTTGCGCCGGCTGAACCACCAGCGATTGTGGTGTCCGTTTGGGGACCCCCAAGGAATAACTCACATCCAAACTCGTTGTTATCACGTCAGGTTCGATCGGGCGACCCGGCCTTGCCGGGGGCGGGCGCGATGAGCGCGTCGTTCAACGACCAGCTCGTTGCCGTTCTCCCGCGGTTACGGCGGTTCGCCCGGGGCCTGACCGGTTCCGCCGTCGAAGCGGACGATCTTGTCCAGGCGGCGTGCGAACGGGCTTTGGCCCGCGCGCACCAGTTCCAGCCCGGGACACGCTTCGACAGCTGGATGTTTCGCATCGTGCAGACGGTCTGGATTGACCAGTTGCGCGCGCGCGAAACCCGGCGGACCGAAAGCGAAGACGAGGCGTTGGGTGCGGGCACCGATGAGCCGTCGCGGCGAGTCGAGGCCCGAATGGCGCTCAAGGAAGTGCAGGCGGCGATCGCCGTCCTGCCGGCCGAACAGCGCGTCGCCCTTCTTCTCGTGACGGTCGAAGGTTTGAGTTATCGGGAAGCGGCAGAGGTTGCAGCAGTGCCGGTGGGCACCATCATGAGTCGGTTGGCGAGGGCGCGGATGGCGCTGCTTGCAAAGCTGGGTGGTGACGCTCTCCGGGGGAGTACGGAAGATGCAAAAGCCGAGTGACGAGATTCTGATCGCCTATCTCGACGGCGAGTTGGACGAACACGAAACCTTAGAGGTCGTCAAGGCGCTGGCGCATGACGACCGTCTTCGCGCGCATGCTGAGCGGCTGAACGCGAGCGCGCAGCTGGTCCGTGCCGCCTACGACGGCGCGTTGCGGGAATCGGTGCCTGAACGCCTGATCGCGGCGGCGCGCGGCGAGCGTGGGTTGAGCGCCTTGCAGCGCGCGCTGGCATGGCTGGCGCGCTGGCGGATGGTGTTGGGTGAGCGGCCGTGGTGGATCGGCGTGCCGGTGGCGGCTGCGCTGGCCGGCCTCATGGTCGGCGGCGGTCTCGGTTATGTGGCCGGCACCGAGCAGAGCGCGAGCCTGACCGCGCAGCAGGACCTGGTCACCGCCGGCGCCGGCGCCAACTGGCTCGACAGCATCGCCGGATATCACAAGCTGTTCGTGAAGGCTGGCGCCAATGATCGCGCGCTGATGGATGTGCCGGCCGACGCCAGCGGTGATGCCGCGCGCAAGGTCGGACAGCTGCCGTCCGATTTCCGCCTGCCCAACTTGAAGCCGTGGAGCCTCGAATTCCAGGGTGCCCGGTTGCTCGTGGTCGACGGCCAGCCGGCGACGCAGCTGTTTTACACGACCGACAATAAGAGTCTCGGCGCGCTGACCTTTGTCGAGGCGGAGTCGTCGAAAGCCGATCTTGCGCCGACGTTCGACCGTCGCGAGGACCTCAACATCCTCTACTGGCGGCATCACGGCCATGCCTATGCGCTCGTCGGCGCGGCGGATATCGGCTATCTCTGGAACATCTACAACGACATCGCTTGGCAGCTCGACGCCATCTAGGCGCGAACCGCCGGCTCTCGGCGCGTGTCCGCCGGGCGCCAGCCTGAGCCTCGCCTTGCGGTTCGCCGCCCGATAAAATCGCCGGTGTGGACGCGCACGCCCCCATGGCCGAGGCCGCGCCGACGCCGCAGCGCGGAACGGCCAAGGCCGAACGCGATCTCCGCCTCGATTTTTTCCGCGGCCTGTCGCTGTTCTTCATCTTCGTCGATCATGTGCCGGGCAATCTGCTCGCCTACGCGACGTTTCACGCCCTGGCATTTTTCGATGCTGCCGAGGTCTTCATTTTCATCTCAGGTTTTACCGCTGCCTTCGTTTATGGCCGAAGCCTGATACGCAACGGCGCGCTTCTGGCCACGGCGCAGATCTATCGCCGCGTCTGGCAGCTCTACGTCGCGCACATCTTCTTATTCGTGCTCTTCGTCGCCGAGGTGTCCTACAGCGTCATGGTGGTGCACAACGCGATGTATATCGAGGAAATGCGCGTCGCCAATTTCCTCGAGACGCCGCATCTGGCTGTGATCAGCGCGCTGCTGCTGCTGTTCCAGCCGGCGTTCCTCGACATTCTCCCGCTCTATATCGTCCTGCTCGCGGGGTTCCCGTTGGTGCTGCTTGGCCTACGCGTTCATCGGCTGCTGCCGCTCGCGATTTCCGGAATACTTTATGGTGCGACCCTGTTCTGGGGTTGGACGCCGCACACCTACCCGGCCGACGCACCTTGGTTCTTCAATCCGCTTGCGTGGCAGTTCCTGTTCGTGATCGGCGCAACCGCCGGTTTCTCGCGCGTTACCGGCATCTGGCCGTTTCCTTCGCGCCTGTGGTTCCGCGTGCTGGCGGTCGGCATCGCCGGCTTTTGCGCCCTCGTCAGTCTCGATTGGACGATCCACTGGCTCTATGACCCGTTCCCGCTGTTCCTGGCGAAGAAGCTGTGGACGCACACGCTGGACAAGACGAATTTGGCGCCGTTGCGCCTGGTCGACTTCCTCGCCATCGCCGCGGCCACCATGATCTTCGTCAGGCCCGACAGCCGGTTTCTTCGCCTAAGCTGGGCACGCCCGCTGATCGTCTGCGGCCAGCACTCGCTCCAGGTTTTCTGTCTCGGCATCGTGCTGTCGGTGCTTGGCCATTTCATCCTGTCCGAATTCGACGGCGGCGTGATGTTGCAGGCCTTGGTCAATCTTGTCGGCTTCGCGGCGATGATCGGCCTCGCCTACCTGCTCGAATGGTACAAGGTGGCTGTCCGCCAGGCGTCCGGCACGCGCGCTGCAACGAGCGCGCTGGAGTGATCCCGATGGCCCGACGAATCACCAAGCTCACAGCGCTGCTGATCGTCGTGCTGTTTAGCATCGCACCGGCGGCGGCGCAGACAGCCGCACCGCCGAAAACGGACCGGTGCACGGTGCCGCCCGACCTCATCGCCAACGATCCGACGTTTCCGGGTCTTGCCAAACGCTTTCACGATCGGCAACCGATCGTCATTGTCGCCATCGGGGGCGCCTCGACCGCCGGTGTCGCCGCTGGCGGGTCGCCCAGTGCCTATCCGCAGCGCTTGCAGGAAGCCTTGGTGCGTCGTCATCCGGGTGTTTCAATCACGGTGATCAACAAAGGCATTCCGCGCCAGACGACGCGCGACATGATCCGGCGATTCGCCGCCGACGTGCTCGTCGCCAAGCCTAATCTGGTGATCTGGGAAACCGGCACCGTCGATGCGGTCCGGGCGATGGCAGTCGACGAATTCGCCACCGCGCTCGACGAGGGCATTACCGCACTCCGCGCTGGCGGTGCCGCGGTCATGCTGGTCAACATGCAATACAACCCCAGCTTGGCCTCGATCATCGATTTCGGCCCTTATCTCGATGCCCTGGACCGCGCTGCCGATCTGGATGACGTGTACCTGTTCGACCGTTATCAGATCATGCGCTACTGGAACGACAACGGCCGCTTCAACATGGTCGATGTTCCAAGCGGCAAACAGGCCGCGTTGGCGGGCGAGGTCTATCGCTGCTTGGGTGAGACGATGGCCGGCGCGATCGACGGCGCCGCCCGCTAGGATCGGCTCGCCGTGCTGCGCGACAGCCTGAAATCGGTCCCGCCGACGCCGGCATTGCTGCGCCGCCAGCATTCGCTCGCGGCGTTGACCGTATTCGGCCTCATTGCTGCTAGCTTGCTGATGGTCGCGCCAATCGGACGTCACACGCAGACCGCGACCGATCGCTGTGGCGTCAGCGACGATCTGGCGGCGCTCGATATGAATCTACCGCACGTGGCGCAGGCGCTTGCCGCCGGCGGTCCAGTCGTCATCGTCGCTTTCGGCTCGTCCTCGACCTACGGTACCGGCGCATCGGCGCGCGACAAAACCTATCCAAGCCGTCTCGCGGCGCTGTTGGCGCGTCGCCTGCCGGCCGCGAACATCCAAGTGCTCAATCGCGGGATTGGCGGCGAGGCGGCCACGGCCACGCTCGCGCGTATCGACACCGACGTCATCGCTGTGCATCCCGCTCTGGTCATCTGGCAAGTCGGGACCAATGACGTGCTGCGCGACATCGATCCGGCAGCGGCCGGCGCGGTCATTCGCGAAGGGGTTCTGCGTATGCAGCAGGCCGGCATCGACGTGGTGCTGATGGACATGCAGTTTGCGCCGCCGATCATACGGCATACGACTTTTCGTGAGATGGAGCGCATCATCGCCGCCGAGGGCCGCGATCTTGGCGTGCCGGTCATCCGGCGTTTCGCGATGATGCGCGAGTGGGCCGAGGAAGGGCGCATGCCGCTCTCGGTCATGCTCGGCCGCGACTATCTGCACATGACCGATGCGAGTTACGATTGTCTGGCGCGCAACATCGGCCGCGGCATCGTTCTCGCCGCGCGAACGTCGGGTTCCTGACGCTTACGGCGTTAGCATGGCGCGGCCATGGATGCGGCCGGCGCGAAGATCTCCCAGCGTCTCATTGACATGCGCTAGCTTTCGTTCGATCAGCGGCATCGGCTCGACCTTGCCGGTCGCGACCAGATCCATCACCTCGCGGAATTCGGCGAGGGTGCCGACCAACATGCCTTCGACGGTGATTGAGCGGATCGGCAGCAACGGCAGGGACAGCGTTACGTCGCCACCCATCAAGCCGACGACGACGTATTTGCCGCCGCGTGCGAGCGCGTCGATCCCGAGCCGCGCCGTCTCGCTCGCGCCGACAAGGTCGATCGCGGCCGCGACGGCGCCGCTGGCCGCCGCCCGGATGGCGTGGCTTGGCTTGTCCGCCTTGGGATCGATCGCCGCCAGCGCGCCGGCGGCGACTGCCGCGTCGCGCTTCTTGGCGTCGAGATCGACGACGATCGCACCTTTGCCGCCGAGCGCCTTCAGCAGCTTGATGCACATCAGCCCCAATCCGCCGGCGCCGAAGATCAGGATCGGTTGTGCGGTATAGACCGCGGCGCCGACGCGTTTCAGCGCGGCATAGGTGGTGAGGCCCGAGCACGCATAGGGCGCGGCCGTCTGCGGCGACAAGCTGCCGAGCGGATAGAGATAGCGCGGATGCGGCACCAGCACGTAATCGGCATAGCCGCCGGGCTTGCGGATGCCGAGGGTGCGCGCGTCACTACAGAGTTGTTCGTTGCCGGCGCGGCACACTGCGCACGTGCCGCAGCCGATCCACGGATAGACGACATAGCCGTCGCCCGGACGGACGCCCTTCGCTTCCGGCCCCGCGGCCACCACCGCACCCGCGATCTCGTGTCCCATGATGATCGGAGGGCTGACGCCGCGATCGGCCAGGGTGAAGCGTTTGCCGCCGCCCAGTTCGTAATAGCCGTCGTGCAGATGGAGGTCGCTATGACACACGCCGGCCGCCAACGTCTTCAACAGCACGTCCGAGCCTTGCGGCTGCGGCGTCGGCGTCTCGATCGCGGTGAGCGGCTTGCCGAACTCGGTCAAGACATAGCTTTTCATGGGCCAGCCTCGCGTTCTGTCATCCGAGCTTAGTCTCGCGTCGCGACGCCGCAAGGGGTGATTTCCGTGTCCGGGCGCGCTATAGAGGCGCGTTGCATCGGGGGATTTTCGTCGTCGCATGACCGTGCTTGTCACCGGCGCCGCCGGCTTCATCGGTTACCACGTCTCCGCCGCGCTGCTAGCGCGCGGCGAACGCGTCGTCGGCGTCGACAACCTCAATCCCTACTATTCGGTGGCGCTGAAACGTGCGCGGTTGAAACGGCTCCAGACGCACCGCAACTTCGCCTTCCATCGGCTCGACCTGGCGGCGGCGGGTCGCGTTGAAGCCCTGACGAAGCGCGTACGCAGCATCGATCGCGTCGTGCACCTCGCCGCACAAGCCGGCGTACGCTACTCGCTCGATCATCCGCGCGCCTATGTGGCGTCCAATCTGGCGGCACAGCTCGAAGTGATGGAGGCCTGCCGCGCGCTCAAAGGCCTGAAGCATTTCGTCTATGCCAGCTCGTCGTCGGTCTATGGCGCTAATACCAAACTGCCCTTTGCCGAAGACGACCGGGTCGAGACACCGCAATCACTTTACGCCGCGACCAAGCGCGCCGACGAGCTGATGGCCTATTGCTACGCGCATCTCTATCGCATTCCGACCACTGGCCTGCGCTTCTTCACTGTCTATGGTCCTTGGGGCCGGCCCGACATGGCGGCGTGGCTCTTCGTTGACGCGATCGAGCGCGGCAAGCCGATCAAGCTGTTCAACGACGGCCGCATGCGCCGCGACTTCACCTATATCGACGATATCGTATCGGGCGTGCTCGCCGCGCTCGACCGGCCGCCGTCCGATGGCGGATCCGGCACTCCGCCGCACCGGATCTACAATCTCGGCAACAACCGGGCCGAGGATCTCGGCAATTTCGTCGCGGCGCTCGAAGCCGCCATGGGCAAAACCGCCAAGCGCCAGAACCTACCGATGCAAAAGGGCGACGTGCCGGCGACCTACGCCGACATCGCCGCCGCTCGCCGCGATCTTGGCTTTGCGCCACGCACGACGATCGATGTCGGCCTGCGCCGCTTCGTCGACTGGTATCGCGATTATCACAAGCGGCGCTAGCCGCGCCGCCCGCTCAGCCGCCAGCCTTCTCGTAAAGCGCCGATAGCGCCTCGCCATACGTTTGGCGAATGACGTGGCGCCGTATTTTGAGTGTCGGCGTCATCTGGTGGTTGGCCGTTGTGAACGGCTCGCTGGCGATGAGGAAACGGCGAATGCGCTCGAACGGCGCCAGCGCGGCGTTGGCGCGTGTCACCGCCGCGGCCAGCGCTTCGCGAATGTCGGGTCGGTCGGCCAGCGGCGTATCGGTGGCGGCGCGATGCCGTCGCGCGCTCTCTTCGATCAGATGTTGGCTCGGCACCAGGACCGCGACGAGGTAAGGTTGCCTGTCGCCGGCGACCATCGCCTGGCCGATCTCGGATTGCAGCGTCAGGCAGCCCTCGACGCGCGCGGGCGCGACCATTTCGCCGCCCGAGGTCTTGATGAAATCCTTCTTCCGGTCGGTGATAACCAGAAAGCCTTCGTTGTCGAGACGGCCGACATCGCCGGTATGCAACCAGCCGTTGGCAAGCGCACGCGCCGATGCCTCGGCATCGTTCCAATAGCCCTTCATCACATTGTCGCCGCGCACCAGGATTTCGCCGTCCTCGGCAAAGCCGATCTCGACGCCGAGCACCGGCAGGCCGACGGTATCGATCTTGATACGGTCGGGCGGATTGGCGCTGATCACCGGCGCCGCTTCGGTCTGGCCGTAGCCTTGCAGCAGCCGCAGGCCCAAGGCGAGAAAGAACCGGCCGATTTCCGGGTTGAGCGCGGCGCCGCCCGAAACCATCGCCTTGAGCCGGCCGCCGAAACGCGCCTTGATTTTGCGGCGTACCAGGACGTCGAGGATTGCGTCCGCGATGTGCTCGACCGGGCCGAGGCGGCCCCGCTGATCGTAGCGTTTGCGGCCGAGCGCCAGCGCCGCGAAAAACAGTCGCGCCTTGAGGCCGCCGTCGCGCTCGACCGCGCGCAGGATGCGCTGGTGGAACGCCTCATAGAGCCGTGGGACCGCCGTCATGATCGTCGGACGCGCCTCGATCAGGTTCGCGGCCAGCGTCTCCGCGCCCTCGGCGAAATAGATTTCGGCACCGAGCGAAATCGGAAACATCATGCCGGCGGTGTGCTCGTAGGAATGCGACATCGGCAGGAACGACAGGAAGACCTCGTGGCCGAGGCCCAGCTTTTCGAGCAGGCCGAAGGCCGAACGGCAATTGGCCAGGACATTGCCGTGCGTCGTCATCACGCCCTTGGGCGCACCGCCGGTGCCCGAGGTGTAGATCAGGCAGGCGATGTCGTCGCGCCTGATCGCGCCGATCCAGTCCTCGACGTTGCCGGGCGAAGCGGCGCCGAGCGCGCGGACCGCCTGCCAGGAACGCGGCACAATCCGCGTCGGCACGTCGGCGTCGGGCGGCTCGATCGTCACGACGGCGGTGACACTCGACGATTGTGTCGCCGCCGGCAACACACGCCGCGCCAAAGCGGCGGTCGAGACGATCACGGCCTTGGCCGCGCAGTTGGTCATGACGTGGCGATAATCGTCGACCGTATGGGTCGTGTAGGCGGGCACCGTGATGCCGCCTGCGCTCATGATCGCGAAATCGGCGATGACCCATTCGGGGCGGTTCTCAGCAACCAACACGACGCGATCGCCGCGGCCAATGCCGAGCGCGCGCAATCCCTTGGCGAGATCAGCGACTTGCTGCCGCGCTTCGCGCCAGTTCAGTGGGGTATAAGCGCCCGCCTGCTTTGCCCACAGGAACGGCCGGTCACCTTGGCGCGTTGCTTCGGCGAAAAACATCGCGGCGAGGTTGGGGCAGCTGTGGTAATCCATCGGTCCCCGAATCGGCGCCGTTCTGGCTCGCGGATCCCTGCGAAATACAGGGCTTGCGCCCCGGCGTCAATTTCCCGGTGACCGAGGTTCGGCGGCGATCCGACGGGCGGACGCAGCATTGCAGACGAGGCGGAACATGGCGGCGCAACGATCGACGGCGAAACGGAAGGGCCCCGCGCTCGGACGCTTGCCGGAATGGGACCTGAACGACCTTTATCCGGGGCCGGATAGCGCTGAATTGAAGCGTGACTTGGCGGAAGCGGACTCGTCGGCGCAACGGTTTCAGGCGGCGCATGCGGGCAAGCTTGCCGCGATTTCCGGAGCGGAGCTTGGCGCCGCGGTCCGCGAATTCGAGCGCATCCAGGAATTGCTCGGGCGCGTGCTGAGTTACGCCTCGCTGCGCTATGCCGACGACCAGAGCGACCCCGAAAACGGCCGTTTCTTCCAGAACATGCAGGAGAAGGCGACCGATATTTCGACCCGGTTGCTGTTTTTCACGCTCGAGCTCAACCGCGTCGACGACAAGGCGCTCGACGACAAGCTGCGTGCGCCCGAGTTGGCGCATTATCGGCCGTGGTTGCGCGATCTGCGCGCCTTCCGGCCTTACCAGCTTTCGGACGAGTTGGAGAAGTTACTGCACGAGAAGGCGGTTGCCGGCCGTGCGGCATGGACGCGGCTGTTTGATGAGACCAATGCCGCTTTGCGCTTTCCGGTCAAAGGCAAGCGGCTCACCGGCGCGGAGGCGCTCCATCTGCTCTCCGAGCCGAGCGGCGCGACGCGCAAGGCGGCGGCCAAGTCGATCGGCAAGGTCTTCGGCGACAATGCGTCG
>DATEMD010000160.1:0-31164 GCA_035275845.1 Allostellaceae bacterium
TTGGCGACGCCGATCATCGTCGCGACGTCGCTCGCCGTCGGCGAGATCATCTTGCTGGAATCGGTGCTGAGCTTCCTCGGTCTGGGCATCGCGCCGCCGCTCGCCAGCTGGGGCAACATGCTAACCGGCGCGGAGGAAACCATCGCGCTGGCGCCGATGCTCGCCGTTTATCCGGGCGCGCTGATCTTCCTGACGGTGATGGCGTGCAACCTGCTCGGCGACGGGCTGCAACAGGCGCTCGATCCGCGCCAACGACGCTGAGCTATTCCTCGTCGGCCGGCGGTGGGTCGTAGAACATCGACGATTGACGCCGCTGCCCGGCTACGCGCGGATGACGCCGCAAGCGGTCGATGACGCGGCGGCGATATTCTGGGTCGGCGACGACCCGGTCCATGTCGAGATTGGCGAAATCCTTGTCGTCGAGCGGCGACCCGGGCATGCGTGGCTTTCGGTCAGACGGGAACGGCGGTGGGGAAGGATGGAACCGCGCCAATGGACCACGCCAGCACCAAGTTGCGCAAGACTGTCACAATCTGTGGATAGACTTGTGGACAAGCTTCCGGACAGATTTCTCGTACCACCCGATCGGCGAAGCGCTCGAACCGCTTCCCGGTCGGCCTGCGACGGGATGCCGCAGCTGCCCGCCCGGTCGGTTGCGCGACTCAGCCCTGTCACCGCACGGGTTTGACGGCAGCCGCCGCCGCAGCCGATAGTAGCCACGCCTTCTTCCGCACCGATCGTAAGGATTTCTGCCATGCAGCGAGGCAACTCCGCCGCGAGCCGCGACATCGCCTTCCATCTACACCCCTATTCCAACCACCGCCGGCTGGAGCGCCAGGGCGAACTGCTGGTGACCGAGGGCAAGGGCGTCCGGGTCAAGGACGAAGCGGGAAAGGAATACATCGAAGGCTGCGCCGGCCTGTGGTGCACGTCGCTCGGCTTCGGCGAAGAGCGCCTGATCGAGGCGGCCGCCCGGCAGATGCGCAAGCTCAGCTTCTATCACTCGTTTCACCACAAATCGCACGACGTGGTCGGCGAGCTGGCCGAACGGCTCATCGCCATGATGCCGGTGAAGATGTCGCACGCGTTCTTCAACAACTCGGGCTCCGAGGCGAACGATACCGCGGTCAAGATCGTCTGGTACTACAACAACGCGCGCGGCCGGCCGCGCAAAAAGAAGATCATCGCCCGCTTCAAGAGCTATCACGGCGTCACCGTGGCGAGCGCGAGCCTGTCGGGTTTGCCCAACAATCACCGCTCGTTCGATCTGCCGATCGCCAATATCCGGCACACCGATTGCCCGCATCATTATCGCTTCGCGCATCCGGGCGAGAGCGAGGAGGATTTCGCCACGCGGCTGGCGGAGAATCTCGACCTGATGATCCAGCGCGAGGATCCTGAGACGGTTGGCGCCTTCATCGCCGAGCCGGTGATGGGCGCCGGCGGCGTCATCGTGCCGCCGCGCACCTATTACGAAAAAATCCAAAAGGTGCTGAAGAAGCACGATGTGCTGTTCATCGCCGACGAGGTCATCACCGGCTTCGGCCGCACCGGCAAGATGTTCGGCACCGAGACTTTCGACCTCAACCCCGACATCATCACGGTCGCCAAGGCGCTGTCCTCGGCTTACCTGCCGATCTCGGCAACCGTGGTCAACGAACCGATCTATCAGGCGCTGGCCGACGAAAGCGACAAGATCGGCATCTTCGCGCACGGCTACACCTATTCGGGCCACCCGGTGTGCTGCGCCGTGGCGATCGAAACCCTCAAGATCTACGAGGAACGCGACATCGTCGGCCACGTCCAGAAGGTCGCGCCGCGGCTCCAGAACGGGTTGCGCCAGCGTTTCGCCAACCATCCGCTGGTCGGCGAGATCCGCGGCCTCGGCCTTGTCGCCGGCGTCGAGCTGGTCGCGGACAAGACGACCAAGGCGCCATTCGATCCCAGTCAAGGCGCGGGCAACATCCTGACAGCCGAGATCAACAAACACGGCCTGATCCTGCGACAGATCGGCGACGCCCAGGCCTTCGCGCCGCCATTGGTGATCAGCGAAGGGGAAATCGACGAGATGCTCGACCGGTTCGGCAAGGCCTTGGACGACACCGCGGCGCGGCTGTCGCCGCGACAACGGGCCTCATTGCGGGCCTGACGCGGAGCCCGTAAGCATCTATAATCACTCGATAGTTTGACAGAAGGGCGCTTTCCCGCGATGGATTTCGAGGCCTTCTTCAAGATCCGGCTCGACGCGCTGAAAGCCGAAGGCCGCTATCGCGTGTTCACCGGCATTGCGCGCCGCGCCGGCGCGTTTCCGCGCGCGCGGGACCATGCGCGTGGCGGCGAAATCACCGTCTGGTGCTCGAACGACTATCTCGGCATGGGTCAGCATCCCGACGTGCTGGCGGCGATGCGCGACGCCCTCGCCCAGACTGGCGCCGGCGCTGGCGGTACGCGCAACATCTCGGGCACGACCCATTACCATGTTGCGCTTGAACGCGAGCTCGCCGAGCTACATCGCAAGCCTGCGGCGCTGGTCTTCACCTCGGGCTACGTCGCCAACGAGGCCGCGCTGGCGACGCTGGGGTCGCAGCTGCCCGGCTGCATCGTCTTTTCCGACGCACTGAACCACGCGTCGATGATCCAAGGCATCCGGCACAGCCGCGCGGACAAGGTCATCTTCCAGCACAATGATCCCGCCGATCTCGAACGCCTGCTCAAGGCCGCCGATCCGGCGCGTGCCAAGCTGGTGGCATTTGAGTCCGTCTACTCGATGGACGGCGACATCGCGCCCATTGGAGAGCTTTGCGAAGTCGCCAAGCGTTACGGCGCCCTCACCTATCTCGACGAGGTGCACGCCGTTGGCCTGTACGGCGCGCGCGGCGCCGGGGTCGCCGAGCGTGACGGCGTGTTGGATCGCGTCGACCTCGTCCAGGGCACGCTCGCCAAGGCCTTCGGCCTGATGGGCGGCTATGTCGCCGCCTCGGCGACGCTGGTTGATTTCCTGCGCAGCTATGCACCCGGCTTTATCTTCACAACGGCGCTGCCGCCGGCGATTGCTGCCGGTGCGGTCGCCAGCATCCGCTACGTCAAAAGCGCGACCGAGCTGCGCCAGCAGCACCAGGAGCGCGCCGCGCGCCTGAAACAGCGCCTCGCCGCAGCGAAGCTGCCCGTGATGGCGAGCGACAGCCATATCGTGCCGGTGCTGATCGGCGACGCGCGGCTGTGCAAGCAGGCGGCGGACGATCTGCTCGAACGCCATCGCATCTACGTCCAGCCGATCAATTATCCGACCGTGCCGCGTGGCGGTGAGCGTCTGCGTTTCACGCCGACGCCACTGCATACGGACGCCGACATCGACACGTTGGTTGCGGCTCTGTCCGACGTCTGGTCGCGCCTGCCGATCCGCCGCGTCGCCTGAACCGTTGCGTGGAACGCACCCGGTGTTCCGCGACCAGCCGCTGATTCCCGCCGAGGCGATCAAGCTGGTGGCGCTCGGCTTTCTCGCCGACAGCCCGCGGCGCTATGGCGATCTCGCCGCTCAAATCCGTCAATTCACCGGCCGCATCGCCGCGCCATCGCTCGACCTCATGGGCATGTCGCTCGAAGCGTTGATCGTCGAAGGCCTGGCGGCGGCCAGCGACGGCAAGGGCATGGCCGACAATGCGCGGCTAAGCCTGACGCCGGCCGGGCGCACCGCGCTGACCAGCTTGTTGCAAGCGCGCCTCAAGGGGCCTCTTGGTGATTTCACCCGTTTGGCGCTGCTGCTCAAGCTGCGCTTCCTGCACCATCTCGGCCCCGCCGAGCGCGCAGCCCAAGTCGCGCAGATCGCCGAGATCGTCGAGGACGAGATCAACCGGCTCAATGAGCTACGCAAATCCGATGCTGACGCTGCGCAACCGTATCTCGATTGGCTCGATGCCGACATCGCCCAGCTTCAGGGCAAGCTGACGCG
Source organism: Allostellaceae bacterium (assembly GCA_035275845.1). Taxonomy (GTDB): domain Bacteria; phylum Pseudomonadota; class Alphaproteobacteria; order ATCC43930; family CGMCC-115725; genus REEB95. The sequence goes on from DATEMD010000160.1 coordinate 3,950, forward strand.
GCTAGAGCGATAAGCGCACGCCGTACGGCCGAATTTCAGTAGAGGTGCTGCCCGCCGGTGACGAAAATTTCGGTGCCGGTGACGTAAGCCGATTCCGGCGAGCATAGATAGAAAATCGTCGCCGCCACATCCTCGGGCGTGCCGAGACGATGCAGCGGAATCCGCGGCAGCAACACTTCGGTCTCGGGCGATAGCATCGCGGTCTCGATTTCGCCCGGCGCCACGGCGTTGACCCGGATGCCGAGCTCGGCGAATTCGGCAGCCATCTCGCGCGTCAGCGCCGACAGCGCCGCCTTGGACGTTGAATAGGCCGAGCCGGCGAAGGGATGGACGGCGTGACCGGCGATCGAGGTGACGTTGACGATCGTCCCCTTTCCCTTACTCAACAGCCCAGCGAGGCCGCGCGCCAGCATCACCGGCGTGAAAAAATTGAGCTGAAACACCTGGCGCCAATCGGCGAGATCGCCGTTGAGGCAGCCGAGCCGTTCCTTGAACGGCGTTTTCGGCGAGACGCCGGCGTTGTTGACCAGCGCGTGCAGCGGTGCCTCGCCGAGCTCTTGCAACACCGCGCCGACAAACCCTTCGACCGCCTGGGTTTGCGACAGGTCGGCGGTGATGTGCTGCGTCCAGTTGGGATCGCGCCTGCATTCGGGCGGCACCGCCTCACGCGACGAGGTGATGACGCGCCAGCCGGCATCGCTGAAGCGTTTCACCGTGGCATGGCCGATACCGCGGCTTGCTCCAGTCAGCAGGATGGTTTTGCGTTCGGCGCTCATGCGCCGAGATTAGGGGGCCGGCGGCGCAAAAGAAAGCAAGCTCACCGAGTATAGGCCGCGCGCGGCTCGCTGATGCCGGCGGGGTCCTGGTGGATCATCACTTCGGAGCGCGGAAAAGCCGCGAGGATCTGCGCTTCGACCTCGTCGGCGATCTGATGCGCCTGGGTCAACGGCAAATTGCCGTCCATCTCGAGGTGTATCTGAATGAACGAGATCGGTCCGGCGGCGCGCGTCTTCATGTCGTGCACCGCCCGCACCTCGGGATGCGCCAGCGCGATCGCGCGGATACGCTCGCGCTCGGCATCGGGCAGTTCGCGGTCCATGAGCTGGACGATGGCGCGGTTTGCAACCTGCCAGGCGCCCCAGATGATCCACAGTGCGATGGCGCCACCGAAGATCGGATCGATCAGCACGTAGCCGAATTCCACCGTCAGCAGCAACGCCGCGATCACCGCCAGGTTGAGCACCAGGTCGGCGCGGTAGTGGAAGGCATCGATGCTGATCACCAGCGAGCCGGTGCGCTTGACCACCGAACGTTGGTAAAGCACCAGTGCCAGCGTCGTCACGACGGCGAAGGCCATCACCGCCAGGCCGGCCACGGTGTTGGTGATCGGCTCCGGATGGATCAAGTGCTGGATCGCCTCGATCAGCAGCAGCACGGCCGAGCCGGCGATGAACGCCGCCTGGCCGAGGCTCGCCAGCGGTTCGGCCTTGCCGTGGCCGAAGCGATGCTCGCGGTCGGGCGGCACCAACGCTTGGCGCACGGCGATCAGGTTCGCCAGCGACGCGGCCCCGTCGAGCAGCGAATCGATCAAGCTCGACAGCAGGCTCACCGAATTGGTCTCGACCCAGGCGCCGAGCTTGACCGCGACCAGCAGCCCCGCAACCGAGATCGAGGCGTAGGTCGCGCGGCGCATCAACGTACCGACGCGCTCCATCGATTCCGGCTGCGGAATCGCCTCGCTCATGGAAACAGCCTTTCGCTGCGCCAGCCCTTGCCGTCGCGAATATAGGCCTCGCGATCATGCAGCCGATGCGGGCCGAAGGTCCAGAATTCGAAATAATCCGGCGCCAGGCGATAGCCCGACCAGAATTCCGGCCGCGGCACGGTCGTGTCGGCGAAGCGCTTTTGGGCATCGTGGAAACGCGCCTCGAGCGCAGCGCGGTTTTCGACCGGCTGCGACTGGCGCGACGCCCAGGCGGCAAGCTGGCTCTCGCGTGGCCGCGATGCGAAATAGGCGTCGGCCTCGGCCGGCGACACGGCTTCGATCGTGCCTTCGACGCGCACCTGGCGCGCCAACGACTTCCAATGGAACAGCAGCGCGGCACGCGGGTTGTTGGCAAGCTCGTTCGCCTTGCGACTGCCGAAATTGGTGTAGAAGACGAAGCCCCGTTCGTCCGACGCCTTGACGAGCACCATGCGCGCCGCCGGCCGGCCGTCGCGCGTCGATGTCGCCAACGTCGCCGCTTCGGGCTCGGATGGCTCTTTCGCCTTGGCGTCGGCGAAGACGCGCGCGAATTGCTGGAACGGTTGCGAAAAGGGGATGGTCACGGCTGCCTCGCGGCCGACACCATAGAGCCGCCGCCCCGGCTTTTTCCACCCCGTGCAGAAAAAAAGAAGGCCCGGTGTGGGATCCGGGCCTTCCTTCGTGCTCCCCCAAGATGCGTTTACGGAATGACGATCTCGACGCGCCGGTTTTGCGGCTCGCGCACGCCATCGGGCGTCGGCACACGCGGATTGGCCTCGCCTTCCCAGGTGACGCCGATATCGGCATCCGGCACGCCGAGCGCTATCAATGCGCTGCGTACCGTCTCGGCGCGTGCCTTCGACAAGGCAAGATTGTAGCGCGACGAGCCGGACGTGTCGGTGTGGCCGGTCAGCTTGAGCTCGGTCTTACCGTTCTGCTGGAACGCGGCGGCCGCGGCAGCGACCACGTCGTGTCCCTGCGGCGTCAGCGCGGCGCTATTGAGGTTGAAGAAGACGATATAGGTCAGCGGCGACGGAGGCGGCGGCACTGCTGGAACCGGTTGCACCACGGGTGGCCCGGCTTGCGGCGCCGGCTGATAGGCTGGCGGACCCGGCTGCACTTCGGGCGTCGGCTGCGGCACGCCGAAGTACCAGGTCAAGCTGGCGAGCACGTTGTGGCTTTCGTTCTTGAGACCGAGACGGCCGCCGGATGAGGCGGCGAACGACGGATCGACGGTCGCGAAATAGCGATACTCGAGACCGAGCGCCAGGTTGGGCAGAACCATATAGTTGACGCCCACGATCGGTTCGTACGCGAAGACGGTGTCGGACGAGTTGGCTAACGTCGTGCCATTGGCGCGCAAATTGTCGAGCGTGACGTGCGACGCGCCGACGCCGATGCCGATATACGGCACGAAGGGCGTGCCGGTGCGCAAATCCCACAACGCCCGGGCCATGCCCGACGTGTTCTTGACCGAACCGCCCACCGCGCTCGCGGGCACATTATTCACGTCGACTGACTTGATGCCGGAATTGCTGAAATCGAGACCGAGTTCGAGGCGCAGCTGATCGAGCTTCCAGCCGATCGCGCCGCCGACGACATAGCCCTCTTTCTGCTCGGTGGTGACCGAGGTGCCAGTGGTGCTATTGCCGGTCATGTCGTTCATATGCGACCAGCCACCTTCGCCGCGAACGTAAGGACCATTCGGTCCGGTTCCCGGGGAGCCGAAGGTTTGGGCGAAGGCCGGCACGGCCAGCGCGCACAGCGCCAAACTCAAAGCCGAAGCACGCACGAAATTCATCGCGATCTCCTCGCCGACGCAATTCGGGATTGCGGGCGGCAGGATTATTGTGGTTAATCCTGAAAACAGCAAGCTTTTACTTGTATTTATACTGTAAAAACGAGTTTATATTGTTAGTCTTTTGAATTATTACTTTACAGATACTGTGCAGGACATGGCTAATATCCGACAGCGCGTCAAATCCGCCGACAACGCCCTCACGGATGTCAGTTAGTGTGCCAGCGCCGCACAAGCCGCCGGTAACGGTGGCCGCGGCGGCGGCACGGTCGGTACCGGCAGCTTGGGCTTGCTCAGCTCCTGGGCCCACCAGGCAAAGATCGCCGGGTCGCAACCGTCGCCCGGCGGTACGGCCGGCTGTTGGAGGCACAGCGGCGAGCCGGCCGGACATTGCAGGCGGACATGGAAATGCGCCTTGTGGCCGTACCACGGGCGGACGCGCTCGAGCCAGCGGCGATCGCCCTGCCCCGCACCGCCATAGCCTTCGCACAGCGCCTGCTTGATCGCCGGATTGACGAAGATGCGGTCGACCGCAGGATCGCGCGCCGCGAGGCGCAGGAGCGTCACCTGGCGCGGCCCGAACCGCGCTGGATCGATCGCGCTCTGATCGGCCAGTACCATCGGCGGCGGCTCGAGAGTCTTGCGGACCGCGATCGGCAAACCCGGCACGGTGTCGAGCGTGAACCAAATGTCCACGTCGACTCCGGTTTCGTGCGACACGTGATTGGACGGCATCGGTCCGCCGCGGGGCTGCGCCATGTCGCCGACGTAAAAGACCGGCAACCCGGCGGCGTGCGCTTCGCGTCCGAGCCGTTCGACGAATCCGACCGTTTCCGGATGGCCGAAATAGCGGTGTTCCTCCGGCCGCAGCACTTCGAATCCCGACCCGTCCCACGGCAGCGCCGCGGCGCCGGCGAGGCAGCCGTTCCACGGCCGGCCAATGACCTGCGGTGGCTCCGCCGCCGGCGCCAACGTCGGATCGCTCCATGACGCTGCGTTGACCGGGACGCTCAGCAGCATCACGATCGTGACAGTCGCAATCGACGCGACGGCGCGCATGATGGCGTCCCGGTTCGAGCCTTGGCGTTTCAAGCGCTCGCTAGCCATGTTGCTCACGCCAGAAGCGCAGCACGATTGTGGCCAAGAGCAGCAGCATCACGGCGACCACGGCGACACAGCCCGGCCAGCCGGCCCGGTTCCATGCGTAACCAGGTAATACCGCGCCGAGACTGCCGCCGATGTAATAGCAGGTGACGTAGAGGCCGACCGCCGACGAGCGCGCACGCTGCGCCGAAACTGCGACCGAAGCGGTTGCGGCCGTCTGCACGATGAAGCCACAGCCGGCGCCGATCGCCAGGCCGACGATGATGACTGCCAGGCTGCCGGTCAGCGTCAGCAGCAGGCCGCAGATCCAAATGCCGAGTACGCCAAGCACCAAACGACGGCGACCGAAGCGCCGTACCAATCGTCCGGTGAGTGGCGTCGTCATGACGCCGACCAAATAGACGACGAAGATGGTGCCAAGCGCGGCCGCCGACAGGTCGAACGGCGGCGCCGCAAGGTGGAAATTCACGTAGGTGAAAGTGGCGACGAACGAGAACAGGACGCCAAAACCGACGGCGAAGATCGCGTCGAGCTGTGGATCGAAGACATGGTCGACGATGTGCCGCAACGCGTGCATCGGGCCGGCGCTGGCGACGAATTGGCGTTCGCGCGGCATCAAGACGATGACGCCGACCGCAGCCACCGCGGTCAACGCGGCGAGCCCGAGGAACGCGCCGCGCGTGCCGTAGGGCCCGACCAGAATGCCGCAGAGGAACCGGCCAAAGAAGCCACCGAAGCAGCTACCCGACAGATAGATGCCGGCAACGCCGGTCGCTTCGGCAATCGGCACCTCATCGCCGATATAAGCGACGGTGACGACGAAGATCGGCGGCAGCAGCAGACCCTGGACGAAACGCCAGAACACCATCGCCGACAGCGTGGTCGACAACGCAATCAACACCGTCGGCACGATCAGGGCGATCATGGCGGTGACGATGACGCACTTGCGGCCGATGAGGTCGGCGCCGGCGCCGGTGAACGGCGCAATGATTGCGACCGCCAAGGTGGTGGCGCTGATCATATGACTGGCGGCAACCGCATCGACCCCGTAAAGGTCGCGGATCATCGGCAGAATCGATTGCGGCGCGTACAGGTCGAGGAAGCTGCAAAAGCCGGCGAGCCAAACCGCGGCCGCCCGGGCGGGCGCTGTCATTGTCGTAGTCTATCATGGCCGGGCTTTTCATCGCCGCCGTCCTGGCGTAGAAAACGCGCGAATGGCTGACCCCAAGAAAAGCCGCAGCTATCGCGACGCCGGAGTCGACATCGATGCCGGCGACGCGCTGATCGAGGCCATCGCACCGTTCGCCAAGGCAACCGCGCGCGCCGGTACGGCGGCCGGACTCGGCGGCTTCGGAGCGCTATTCGACCTCAAGGCGGCGGGCTACCGCGATCCGATTCTGGTCGCCACGACCGACGGCGTCGGCACCAAACTCAAAGTCGCGATCGCGGCGAACAAGCACGACACGATCGGCATCGACCTGGTGGCGATGTGCGTCAACGATTTGGTCGTTCAAGGCGCCGAACCGCTCTTCTTCCTGGATTACTTTGCGACCGGCAAGCTCGCGGTGACGCAGGCAACGACCATCGTCAAAGGCATCGCCGCTGCCTGCCGCGCCGTCGGCTGCGCGCTGGTCGGTGGTGAGACTGCCGAAATGCCCGGCATGTACGCTGCCGGTGACTACGACCTGGCCGGTTTCGCGGTCGGCGCGATGGAGCGCGGTCAGGCGCTCGATGGCACGACCGTGGTGGCCGGCGACATCGTGCTGGGACTCGAATCCGACGGTCTCCACTCCAACGGGTTCTCGCTGGTACGCCGCGTCGTCGAGGAAGCCGGATTGTCCTACGGCGCGCCGGCGCCGTTCGCTCCATCGCACGGCTTGGCCGATGAGCTGCTGCGGCCGACGCGACTTTATGTGAAGCCGTGCCTGGCGGCGCTCAAAGCCGGTGGCGTCAAGGCTTATGCCCACATCACGGGCGGTGGTCTGGTCGAAAACATTCCGCGCGTACTGCCCGACGGCCTTGCCGCCGAGCTCGATGCCGCGAGCTGGACGCTGCCGCCGGTCTTCGCCTGGCTGGCGCGGACCGCCGGCATCGCCCGCGCCGAAATGGCGCGTACCTTCAACTGCGGCATCGGCATGGTCGCAGTCGCGGCGCCCGCGCAGGCAGACTCCGTCGTACGCGTCCTGACCGAAGCCGGCGAACGCGTCCACCGTATCGGCCACATCGTCAAGGGCACCGGTGAAGCCAGCGCCCATCTCGTCAACACGGAGCGCGCGTGGCCCGATTGAGGACCGGCGTCCTGATTTCGGGCCGCGGCTCCAACCTTCAGGCGCTGATCGACGCCTGTGCGGCACGCGATTATCCCGCCGAGATCGTGCTGGTCGTCGCCAATCGCGCCGACGCCGCGGGCCTCGACCGCGCTGCGCGCGCCAAAATTCCGACGCGCGTCATTGCACACCGCGATTTCACCGAACGCGCGGCATTCGACGCGGCGCTCGATGCGGCGCTCAAGGAGGCACGCGTCGAGCTCGTCTGTCTCGCTGGCTTCATGCGAATTCTCGGCGCCCACTTCATCGACGCGTGGCGCGACCGTATGATCAACATCCATCCGTCGCTGCTGCCCGAATTTCCGGGCCTCGATACGCACGCCCGCGCGCTCACCGCAGGCGTCAAGCGTCACGGCTGCACCGTCCATTTCGTGCGCAACGAAGTCGACAGCGGACCGATCATCGTGCAGGGCTCGGTGCCGGTTCTGCCGGGCGACGACGCCGATAAATTGGCGGCGCGCGTGCTGGCAATCGAACACCGCGCCTATCCGCTCGCGTTGCGGCTGGTTGCCGACGGCCGCGTGCGCGTCCGGGACGACAGCGTCGAAATCGACGGCCGGCCGGGTCCGGTGCGCCTCGACGCTGTGGCGTGACCGTGCGGCCTTTCCTCCTGGCAGCGGCGTTCTGGCTAGCTGTCGGTCTGGTCCAGATTTTTAACTGGGACGAAGCCGGCCCGTGGAAGGCGCTGGTGCTGTTCGCCTTGTTGGCGTGGACGCCGATCATGCTGCGGACGTTGCGCCAGCCACGCGCGGACACGCCCGTACCGCGGGCGGTGATCTTCCTCGTGGTCGTACTGGCGGCGGCCGAGCTGGTATACGGTGGGGCGCGGTTGATTCACCCGCGCCTGATCGACATGGCGACAACGACCCTCGCCGCCGGCCACGCCATGCTCGCCGGGCAGAATCCGTATGTGTTGCCGATCGATCCGGAACTTAGTGGCGCGTTCGCCGGCTACAAATATTTGCCGGTGATGCCCGCAATCTATCTTCCCCTCGGGTTGGCGCTCGGTGCACGCGGCGTCCTGGTCACCAACCTGCTGCTCCAGGCCGCGACGGTCGCGCTGATGCTGCGGCTCGGGCGGCGCGTCGGCGGGTATCGCATTGGCTTTGTCGCCACCGCGCTGTACCTGTCGTTGCCGCTGGTGGCGCAGCAGCTCTTCGCCAAGGGCACGACCGATCTGGCGGCGATCGTGCCGCTCCTGCTCGCCTTTATTGCATTCGAGCGCAGCGATTTCCTCTCGGGCCTGTGCGTCGGCCTATCGGTCGCGACGAAGCTGTTCCCGGGGGCGGTGTTCGCACCCTGCCTGTTGCCGCCCGGCACGGGCGCACGCGTGCGTTACGGTCTTGGCATCGTGTGCGGCATGCTGCCGATCCTGCCTTACGCCCTCGCCGCGCCCAGCGCGTTTTACGACAACATCATCTTGTTCAACGCCATCCGCCCGCCGGACAGCACCAGCTGGCTCGCTTTCGCACCCGAAGGCGCTGCGCTCGTCGCCCGGTCAATCTTCGTTGCGCTGGCCTTGGCAGTCGCGATCCATGTCTGGCGGCGCGCACCGGACCTCACCACGCGGTGCGCCTTGGCGGCGGCGCTGACCCTGGCGGTCATTCTTGCGGCACCGACGGCGCACCACAACTACCAGCTCTGGTGGCTGCCGTTCTATGCGCTGGCGCTAGCTGCGGCACTGACGCGGCCGCACAGGGGTTTGCAAAAATCGGCGGCCGCGCTATAGGTTGCCCAGTTTCCAGTTCGGGGGCGTTTGATGAGCACGTTCGACCTGCAACCGCATCGTGAAATCTGGCTCGGGTTCGCGCGGCTGCTTCGCTGGGCAATCGGGACGATCGTCATCGTCCTGGCGCTGCTCGCCTATTTCCTGGTCTAAAGCTCGGGAAAGAAAAAGGCGATTTCGCGTTTCGCGGTCTCGGCTGAATCCGAACCGTGGACCGAATTGGCTTCGATCGATTCGGCGAAATCCTTGCGGATCGTGCCCGGCGCGGCTTTGGTTGGATCCGTTGCGCCCATGATCTCGCGATTGAGCGCGACCGCGTTGTCGCCCTCGAGCACCTGGACCACCACCGGCCCCGAAATCATGAACGCGACAAGGCTGCCGAAAAACGGCCGCTCCTTGTGCACGTCATAGAAGCCCTCGGCTTGCGCGCGCGACAATTGCGTCGGCTTCTGCGCGACGATCTTGAGGCCGCGCGCGGTAAAGCGGGCGTTGATCTTGTCGGTCAGTTTGCGGCGGGTCGCGTCGGGCTTGATGATCGAAAGCGTGCGTTCCTTGGCCATGGGCCGAGCCTCGTTGGTGGCGTAAAAGTCGCGGGTTTATAGCGGGACCGGCGGGCGGCTTCAACCCGCGCCGGCTTTTTCCCAGCCTTTTTCGGTCTGCTGCCAATAGGTCAGGGCATGGCCAGCGGCCTTGGCTTGCTGCCAGCGTTCGCGCGCCGAGCTTACCGCAGCCTCGTCGTTGCCGTCGAAAACGTCCAACACACGCTTATAGCGGTCGACATGCTGCGACGTCGCGCCGTCGACCAACACCAGCATGTCGGCATTGTTGGGGTTCTCGTCATCGACCGTGAGCCAGATCGGCTGCTGCGCGGCGTTGCCATCCTTTGCCGAGCCGTGCGGCAGGAAGGCGGCGTCGTTATAGGTCCACAGCAGCGCATTGAGATGATCGACGCGCTCGGCCGAACCGGCCATCAACACGACACGGTATCCGCCCGCGTGGGCTTTTTCGAGCAGCTGCGGCAAAGCACGATCGAGCGCCAGGCTCCGCAGGTGATAGAAGCCGATCTCGGTCACTTGCCGTCGTGGGACTCGTAATTGTCGCGCACGAACCGATTCAACAGGCGCACGCCATATCCGGTCGCACCTTTCGGCGCTGTCGGCTTGTCTTTGTTCGCCCACGCCGTGCCGGCGATGTCGAGATGCGCCCACGGCACCTTGTTGACGAAGCGTTCGAGGAAGGTCGCGGCGGTGACGCTGCCGGCGTCGCGGCCGCCGCTGATGTTCTTCACGTCGGCGGCATCGCTATCCATCATCTTGTTGTAGGCGTCGCCCAGCGGCATGCGCCAAAGAGTCTCGCCGGTCGCCTTGCCCGCCACGGTCAGCTGTTCGGCGAGTTTGTCGTCGTTGCTGTAGAGTCCAGCATGCTCGTGGCCGAGCGCGATGATGATCGCGCCGGTCAGCGTCGCAAGATCGATCATCGCCCGTGGTTTGAAGCGATCCTGGCAGTACCACAACGCATCCGCGAGAACGAGACGGCCTTCCGCATCCGTGTTGAGAACTTCGATGGTCTGGCCGGACATCGACTTAACGATGTCGCCCGGACGCTGCGCCGTGCCCGACGGCATGTTCTCGGCGAGCGCACCGACACCGACAACGTTGACTTTGGCCTTACGGCCGGCCAGCGCCTTCATCAAGCCGATGACCGCGCCGGCGCCGCCCATGTCCCATTTCATGTCTTCCATACCGGCGGACGGCTTGATCGAGATGCCGCCGGTATCGAAGGTGATGCCTTTGCCGACGAAAGCGACCGGCGGCTGTTTCTTGTCGTCAGCGCCGTGCCATTGCATGACCAGCAGCCGCGGCGGCCGCGCGCTTCCCTGCCCGACGCCGAGCAGTGCGCCCATGCCGAGCGCCGCCATCTTCTTCTCGTCGAGGATTTCAACCGTGACGCCGAGCTCGGTCAGCTCCTTGGCGCGTTCGGCGAGCGTTTCCGGATAGATCACGTTGGCCGGTTCGGAAACCAAGTCGCGGGTGAAGAACACGCCGTCTGCGATCTTGTCGAGCGGCGCAAAACGGCGGCGCGCGGCGGCAACGTCCTCGACCAGGATCGACAATGTTTTGAGCGACGGCTTCTGTTCGGGCTTTTCCCTGGTGCGGTACTTGTCGAAACGATAGGAGCGCAGACGCGCACCGTAAGCGATATGCGCCGCGATCTCGGCCGCACGATCGCCGGCTTCGACCAGCACCGCCGCTTCGCTCTCGCCCGCGCCATTGAGCGCCGCCAGAACGACGCCGCCACAACGTTGCCACAGCGCCCGATCACCAGGATCGGCCTTGCCGGCCCCCACCAGCAGAACGCGCGCCACGCCGAGCTTGGCGGGCGCGAGGATCGCCAGTGTCTCTTCCGCCTTGCCCTTGAAGCGCGACGCGCCCAACGCGCGACTCAACGCCTTGCCGCTGCGGCGATCGAGTTGCGTTCCCTGGGGCGACAGCTTGCGTCCATCCGCGACGAAGAGGACGAGCGTTCCGGTCCGGGGCAGACGGGGTGGCGCGAATTTGAGTCTCATCAGCGATCCTCGATGCAAGCCGCGAAACAGCGATAGAGCGTTGAATTTGTTGACGTGTCAACCGGCTCAACCGGGCAAACAGAGCGGCGCCAGCGCGATGACCCGTGACCAATGCCCGTCATCCGCCGGCGGATATCGCCAGTGATCAACCAGCGTCCAGCCGTTGGTATCGTGCGCGAAGAGGGCTGCCTCGCCTGCGGGAACGCCTTCCACGCCCGACGGCGTACACGAGATCACCGCCCATTTATCGGCGGCAAGTCCGGCAAACGTATCGGACGTCAGCGTCGGCACGTCATCGAGAATCAGATCGGGTCGGCGCGGCGGCGTCATCCGCAGCAGCCCATCGAGAACAGGGAACAGGCTGCCGCCGTCGTGCGGCAGGATGAGTGCAACGCGATCATCCGGTCTGACAGCGGCGGCGATATGCCGCGCAAGATCCCAAGCGCGCAGCTGCGGCGTCTCGAGATCGAAGCGCAGCCAATGCACGAACGCCGCCGGACACACGATGAACACGACGATCGCCAGCGCCGCCAATCCGACGCGGCGCCGCGGGTGTTGCCACTCAAACCAAGCGCGCGCGGGTGCGCGCAGCATCAGCACCAGCGTCACCATCAGCAACAGGGCCAGATGCGTGTTGTAGCGGAAGAACGAGTGCGCGTCGGCGGTCATCTGGCCACTGAAATGCCCGATGTAGCTGACGAGCAACGCGGCGTTATAGACCAGCGTGACGATCAGCAACATCCGGCCGGCGCGCTGGCCAAGCCGATCAGCGGCCGAGCCGCGCCAAGTGCAAACCAGAAACGCAATCAGCGCCGCGATCAATGGCCCGAAGAACACAATCTTCTCGCCGACGATGTGTACGATCTGGCGCAAGACCATCGGCAGCAAATGCCACTGCCACTGCGCCAACGGCATCCAGGTCAATTCGGCATCGGGATTGGCAAATCGCGCGTGCACGTACCAGGTCCATGCCGCGTAGAGCACTGCAGCCGGAATCGCGGCGACGGCCGCGCGCTGGACGACAGCGCGACGCTGGTCACCGGATGCGGGTGGCTGCAACGCCGCCGCGAGCACCATGCCGAGCGCCAAGGCAATGCTGTCCTGCTTGATTTCAACCAATGCCGCGAGTGCCGCCGCGAGCAGCCAGGCGGATCCGCGATCGCGCCGCAGGGCGAGATAACCGGCCATTGCGAGCACGACGGTCACCGACGCCTCGCTGTATCCCGACACGTGATAGCGTGGCACGAACCCGGGATTGAGCGCGGTGGCGAGCAGCAGGCCGAAAGCAACCACGCTCCATGCCGGCGGTTCGGCTCGGCCGTCGCTGTCCGCAACCAGGCGCGCAAGCAGCAAACCGGCGGCGAGTTGCAGCGCCAGGTTGAAGGCAATCAGCGCCCCAAAGGGGAATTGCGGCGTCACCACGCCAGCAATCAACGCGACAAATTGCAGATTGTAGGGTGCGGCGGGCAACAGTGAGTGCGCCACCGGTCGGCCAATGCCGGGAAATACGCCATGGTCGTACAGGTAGGCGGCGTTGGGGAGCAGATTGAGAAAGGTATCGGGCTGACTCGGCCGCGCCGAAGCCATCACCGCCAGCAAGGGCAGCGACAGCAACATGACGCGCCCCAACGCCCGCCAATCTGCTGTCGTCAGCCGGCTTTGCGGCTGGACCAGACCGAAAATCCCCGCGATCACGAGCGCAACGGCCGGAATGCGCAGCGACAGCGGCAAGGCCGCGCCCCAGAGGGTGAGGACCCAGCACGTCACGCCCCATCCCGCGATCAGCGCGATTTCAGGCAACGCCTTGCCCCGGCTCACCAACCGGCCAAGCCCGATGAACGTTAGCGCCGCAAAGCCGACGGCTGCCCAGCCCGCGAGCTGGGCAACGTTGGGCACCAGCAACACGATCATGTCGGCATCCCAGGCAGACGGTAGATCTGGAACCGCGGCGAAATGAAAACTGGTTGCAGGCCGCTGCCCGCGCGCAATGCAAATGGCTGCCGGCTGGCGAACGTGATGTAGCGGCACTGCGCCAACGCCTGCGCAACCTCCGGCGGCAGCGGCGCGCCACCGGCGACGTAGAAGCGCCACAGCGCATCGGCCGAGAGCCGATCCGCGACCGCACCATATGCGCGCGTGAACGTGACCGGCTGTTGTGTCGCATAGGCGAACAAGGTCGGCACGAAGGCGTCGCGGCGGGCGATTGCGAGAACCGGGAAATGCAGCAACGGCGCCGCCTCGACGTTGACCTCGGCGTCGGCGAACGTGACAGCGACGCGGGCGCCAACCGGCAGCGTGTCGAGGCCTGCGAGCAAATCGGCATAAAGCGCACCGCTGGCCTGCCACGTCGCGGCGACAACGCCCAACCGCAGCGCGAACAAGGCGAAGGCGGCGGAAAGGAACAGGCGCCCTTGCCGCGCAAACGGCGCCTGCCAAGTGCTACCGCCGATCAGCAGCAAGGCGATCGACAGCGGCATCCGACGATCGGCGCCAGTAGCGCCGAACAAAGTGTCCGGCATCGCGACATAGAGCAACGCGAGAACGATCAGCGGCGCCGCAGCAGCTGATGCGACGCGCAACCATCCCCGCCAATAGGCAACCGCGGCCCCGATCACCGCGAACGCGAAGCACGCGATATCGAACGGTCGGCTATAAAGATCGAAGACGCTGAACGGCAGGTCGAGCTTGCGGACCGGCCGCGCGAAGCGGATGCCGGATCCGATCGCCGTCGCCGCGTGGAGCGGCACGAACGCTATTGCGAACAACACTAAGCTTGGCAGGAATGGCACCAGCGCCACGAGCATGGCGCTCGCCGCCCGGCCCGGCGTGGCCCGGTCGCGCCGCAGCCGACCTATCTCGTAGCCGGCAACCATTGCGCCGAAGATGCCGAACGCCATCAGATGCGCGAAGTAAATGGCCAGTGCGGCAAGCACGCCGAATCCCAGCCGCACGACGACACCACGCTCGCGCAACGCGATCCAGCCGGCGAGCGCCCAGAACGCCAGACCCAGGCCGAACAGAAAATTGACGAAGCCCCACAGCAGCAGCCGGTTGTAAACCAACAGGAATGCCGTCAGCGGCCACGCCGACCAGCGTCCGTTCAACGTGCGGTGGAGCACGGCGACGCCGCCGGTCGACGAAAAATAAGTCGCCACGAGAAACAGCTTGCCGGCGGTCGACAACGACACCACGCCGAGCAGCGGCGGCACCAGCAGGTCCATCGCCAGATCGGGCAGCGGCCGCCACGCCAAAGCGTAATATTGCTGCAGCGTCGGCGATCCGCTCAACGCGGCGAGCAAGTGCATGCGTGCCAGATGATTCGGATAGTCGACGAGCGGCGGTAGCGGCGTCAGCGCCAACGGCACGCAGGTGACCAACAGCAAGGCCACGAACGCGGCGGCAAAGACGCGGAACGGCATGTCCGCTAAATCAATCCCGCCCCGACCCGGCACCACATCTCCATTCGCCACGCGCCGGGAGATTTCCATGCCGTCGGTCCGCCCGCAAGCCGCTTCGCCCGACGAACGAATCGCCGGGGCCGCCGTGCCGAACGCGGCAATTCCCGCTATGGCCGAGGACGCGCCGCACCTATAATCGCGCATCATGGACCGGCTGACATGGTACGTGTTCCGCCAAGCCCTGATGGTGACGCTTTCGGTCGGCATCATCTTCAGCGCGGCGGTGTGGCTTTTGCAGTCGTTGCGCCTCGTCGATCTGATCGTCAATCGCGGACTCTCGATCGGCCTCTTTCTCTATCTTGCCGTCTTGATCCTGCCGCGTTTCGTCGATGTCGTGTTGCCGATCGCGGTGTTCACGGCGATCATCTTCGTCTATGCGAAGCTGATCGCCGAAAGCGAGCTCGTGGTTATGCGCGCGTCGGGCATGAGCCAGTGGGCGCTCGCCAAGCCGGCGCTGTTGATCGGCGCCGTCGGCGCGATCACGCTCTATGCCATGGCGTTCTATTTCCTGCCGGCGTCCAATCGCGCATTCAAGGACTTGCAGTTCGAGATCCGCAACAAGTTCGCCACCGCTCTCATCCAGGAGGGCGTGTTCAACACGCTGTCGGACACGTTGATGGTCTACACCAAACAGCGAGATTCCAAAGGCGATCTCCTCGGCCTACTGATCGAGAACACCAGCGACAAGGACAAGCCCATCACGATATCGGCTGAGCGCGGTGCGCTCGTCGACACGCCGGAGGGACCGCGCATCTTGATGGTGAACGGAACCCGTCAGCAATTTGATCGCCTCACCGGCAAGTTGTCGTCGCTATCGTTCAAAAGCTACACCCTCGATCTATCGGAGATGCAGAACGCGCCGACGTTGCGCGATCGTCAGCCGGACGAACTCTATCTGGGCGAACTGCTCGACAACCTCAACAACCGGGCGCTGACGGTCGAGCTCAACATGCGGCTTGCCGGCCCGTTGATGCCTTTGTCGATGGCGGCCATTCCGATTCTGTGCCTGCTGCCCGGCGAGTTCAATCGCCGCGGCCAGGCCCGGCGTATCCTCATCGCGGTCGCCGCCGCTCTGGCGATGGAGATCGTCGACGTCGGCCTGACGAATCTCGCGCGCAGCACTTTAACCGTGATCCCGCTTATTTACGCCAACGCCATCGGGCCGTTCGTCGCGGCGCTGTGGCTCGGCTGGCGCTCGGCTGCCGTGCCGGCGGCCGCCGGGTTTTTCGCGCGTCGCGCGACCCGATAATTGCCATGTCGCTTTGGAAGACGCTTTTCCGTTACATCGCCCGTCAGTTCCTAATCTGGTTCTGCGGCGTCTTCCTGACGATGATGGCGATCGTGTTCATGCTCGACTACGTCGAGCTGATCCGACGCGCCGGCACCAAGGCCGATGTCACCTTGCTGGTACTGCTGAAGCTCGCCTTGCTCAAGCAACCCTATATGGCGCAGCAGATCCTGCCGTTCGCCGTGCTGTTCGGCACCATGATGGTGTTCTGGCGACTGACACGGAACCATGAGCTTGTTGTCGCGCGCGCATCGGGGATCTCGGCGTGGCAGTTCGTGGCCCCGCCATTGGCGGGCGCATTCCTGATCGGCGTTGTTTCCGTCACGCTGTTCAATCCGATCGCGTCGGTCACGCAGGCAAGCTACGAGACCCTGCAAAACCGCGTGCTGCAAGGCGGCAACCCGCAATTCGCGCTGTCGAGCACCGGCCTGTGGCTGCGCCAGAGCGACAACGAGGGCAACCCGTCGGTCGTTCATGCCGAGCGGTTCATACTGCCGCAACGTGCGCTGCATGAGGTCATGTTCCTGTTCCTGGCGCACGATACGCGGCTCGAGCGCCGGATCGATGCGCAGCAGGCAACGCTCGGACCAGGCGTCTGGACGGTGCGCGATGGCACCGATTGGTCGCCCAACAGCCAGCCGCAGCAATTCGCCGAGCTGAAAATTCCCACCAATCTGACTCCAGCCAAGATCCAGGACAGCTTCGCGCCGCCGGAGACCATGTCGTTCTGGGAACTGCCTGGCTTCATCCGCCTGCTCGAAGCATCCGGCTTCTCGTCGCAACGTCACCAGCTCTATTTCGATACGCTGCTGGCGCGGCCGCTCTTGCTGGCGGCCATGGTTCTAATTGCCGCCAGCTTCAGCCTGCGCATGCAGCGTGCCGGTGGCGCGACGTTGATGATTGCCGTTGGCATCGCCAGTGGCTTCCTCCTCTATTTCCTGTCCGACATCGTATTCGCCCTTGGCCTGTCGGCGACCATTCCGACGATGCTCGCGGCCTGGACACCGGCCGGGATATCGTGGCTTGTCGGAGTCAGCCTGTTGCTGCACCTCGAAGACGGCTGATGGCATGAGTGGGGGGAAGTCGCTTGCCGGGATTTTAGGCGTCGCCGCATTTGTCGCCGCGGCGTCGCCGGCGTTTGCGCAAAACACGGCGCATGCATCAAATAAGCCGATCCTTTTCCAAGCCGACCAGGTGGAATACGACCAGGATCTCGGTCTCACGGTCGCCCGTGGCCATGTCGAGCTCGATCAAACCGACCAGATCCTTCTGGCGGATACGGTCACCTACAATCAGCGCACCGACACGGTCACAGCTTCGGGGCATGTCAGCCTGTTGCAGCCGGGCGGCGATATCGTGTTCTCCGATTACATGGAGCTACACGATGACATGCGCGAAGGCTTCATCAAGGATGTTCGCATTCTGCTTTCGGACGGCTCGCGCCTAGCGGCAAACACCGGCCGCCGCGTCGAGGGTAATCGCACGGAATTGCGGCGCGGCGTGTATTCGCCCTGCGAATTGTGCGCCAGTGACCCGACGAAGCCGCCCGTGTGGCAGATCAAGGCCGAGCGTGTCGTCCACGACAAACAAGAACAGGTCGTCGAGTACCACGATGCGACCATGGAGCTCGACGGCTGGCCGGTTTTTTATACGCCGTATTTCTCTCATCCCGATCCGTCGGTAAAGCGGGAGTCCGGTCTTCTGCCGCCGACCCTTGGCGCCGGCGGTGCGCTCGGTTTTCACGTCACACAGCCCTATTTTTGGGCGATCGCGCCCGACAAGGATCTCACCATCCGCCCCATACTGACGACCAACGCCGGTGACGTCCTCGACGGCGAATATCGGCAGGCGT
This sequence comes from Allostellaceae bacterium, assembly GCA_035275845.1. Taxonomy (GTDB): domain Bacteria; phylum Pseudomonadota; class Alphaproteobacteria; order ATCC43930; family CGMCC-115725; genus REEB95. The sequence goes on from DATEMD010000160.1 coordinate 21,813, forward strand.
GGGGTTTCGGGCAAATCACCATCGACGGCAGCATCGAGGCCGGCGATGCCCAAGTTCAAACCAACCCCCTCGACGTGCCACACACGACCGATTCAGCAACGGCCATCCGCGGCCATCTTTTCGGTACCGGTACATTCGACCTCAACAAGAACTGGCGTACTGGATTTGACGTCCAGCGCGTGTCCGACCAGGCCTATCTCGTCAAATATCACTTACCCTATGGCCTCCCGCTGCCGACCAACTTCCTCACCAGCCAGGTTTATGCCGAGAATTTCGGGCCGCGCAGCTATGGCAACATCAGCGCCTATTCCTTTCAAAGCCTGAACACTCTGGTCGGCGATGGTATCCAGCCGATCGTCGCACCGGTCGCAACCTACGATTGGACCAGTCCGGCCGATCCCATCGGCGGCCGCCTCGAATTGACCGGTAACGCCCTCAATCTCGAACGGCACAGCGGCTCCGATATCCGGCGCGTCGCGACAAAAACCGAGTGGCGGTTGCCGTTCAACGGACCGCTCGGCGATCGCTATCAGTTCTCGATGTCCTTGCGCGCCGACGGCTATGATTCCGACAACGTCCAATCCACGCAGAACGCGCAGGTGCTTCATTCGGGCACCAGCGGCCGCGTATTTCCGCAAGGCGCGTTACTGTGGCGTTATCCATGGGTTCGCCGCGACGGCAGCACCAGCGAAGTGATCGAGCCGATGGCTGGGTTCATCGCCGGACCCAACGGCGGCAATCCGGCGATTATTCCCAATGAGGACAGCGAAGGCTTCGAATTCGACGAGACGAGTTTATTCCGGCCCGACCGGTTGCCCGGCTACGACCGGGTCGACAGCGGACAACGTGTCGACTACGCCCTGCACACCGGCATTTACAATGCCGAGTACGGCAGCAGCAGCCTCCTGATCGGCCAAAGTTACCGGTTCGAAAAAAGCAGTTTGTTCGATGTCGGCAGCGGACTCGAAAATCAGAGGTCCGACGTTGTCGGCGGCCTGCTGCTTTCGCCGTCGACGTTTCTCGACTTGTACTATCGCATGCGTCTCGATCATGCGAGCTTGGCCATGCGCCGACAGGAAACCGGGTTCTCGGTTGGACCAACCAATCTACGGGTGAGCGGCTCGTTCATTTCGTTCAAATCGGTACCGGGCCTTACCTCACCCTTAGAGCTTGGTGACCAGATCAGTGTCTCCGTATCCGCCGCGCTGACGCAGTATTGGTTCCTCGGCGTTCACGACACGCGCAACGTCAGCGAGGGCGGCAACACCATATATTCAGGCGTCGACCTGACGTATCGCGACGATTGTTTGGCGATCACCACCTCGCTCCAGCAATCCGGCGTGCAGCTTGGCGACGTTCATCCGGGGGTCAGCCTTCTGGTCACGTTCGTGTTCAAAAATCTTGGCGAAGTCGGCACAAAAGTGGCGTCATCCCAGTAATAACCTAAATTCGCCGATAGCTAGGAAAATCGCGGCCTATCGGTGTATCTTCCGTAACCGGAGACGCTTGGCCCCCGATCAGACGAGATTTTGTCAGACCATGAGGTTGTTGCTTTCCCTTGTCGTATTGGCCTGCGTTGCCGTCGGCGCCCAGGCGCAGGAAGAAAACCGCATCGCTGCCGTCGTCAACAGCGACATCATCAGCATGGACGACCTTTCGGCGCGCGTCGCGCTGCTCCTCGCGTCGTCCAACATTCCCGACACAACCGCCAATCGGCAGCGGCTGCAACCACGCGTCCTGCACCAAATGATCGACGAGAAAGTCGAGGTGCAAGAGGCCAAAAGGCTGAACGTGACCGTGACAACAGAAGAGATTGACGACGCGATCGCCGGCATCGAACAACGCAACAACATGCCAAAGGGCGGCCTCGACGCGTATCTCAAGCGCGCCGGGATTCCGAAAACAACGCTGACCACCGAGCTGACGGCCGAAATCGCCTGGTCAAAGGTCGTACGCGGTGAGTTCTCGGCGGACGTGTCGGTCTCCGACGAGGAGATCAACGAGGCCATGGCACAGATCAAGGAAGACGCCGGGCAGCCGCAAAGCCACGTCGCCGAGATCTATCTCGCGATCGACAACCCCTCGCAGCAACAGGATGTCGAACACCTCGCCAGTCAGCTTATTGAACAAATCCGCGCCGGCGCCAATTTCTCGGCAGTCGCGCAGCAGTTTTCACAGTCACCGAGCTCCGCAGTCGGCGGCGACGTCGGCTGGGTGACGCCGAGCCAACTGCCGCCGCTCCTCGGTCAAGCTCTCGGCAAGATGAAGCCGGGCGAAATGTCCTACCCGCTCCGAACGCCAGGCGGCTATTACATCCTGTACATGATCGACCGTCGGGTCCTCGGCCAGATCAATCCAGACGATGTCCACCTGGGGCTGACGCAGGTGGTCTTTCCGCTGCCGTCGACAGGTGGCGCCGCCCAGGAACAACGCATCATGGCCGAGGCTCAACAAGTCTCTGACGCGGCGAAGAGCTGCGGCGAGCTGGCGAAACTCGGCCACGACCACAATCCGCCGCTGGCGACGCGGAACGGCGACGTCACGGCCGCACAACTGCCGCCGGATATCCGCTCCCAGATATTGCAACTCAAGCTCGCGGAAGCCAGCAAACCGATCCGGCTTAGCACGGCGCCCGGGATCGCCGTCTTCATGGTGTGCTCGCGCAACGAACCAAATACCGGCATGCCGACCCGTGAGCAGGTGTCGACGAACCTGGAGCGGGCGCGGCTCGACGCGTTGGCGCGCCGTTATCTGCTCGACCTCCGCCGCGCAGCTTACGTCGACATCCGCGCATGACCGCGCCGCTCGCGCTCACGATGGGAGAGCCGGCCGGCATCGGCGGCGAGATCACGCTCAAGGCGTGGCGCGAGCGCGTTACGTGCGCTATTCCGCCGTTCTTCGTCATCGACGATCCAGCGCGTCTGGCAGCTCTGGCACAAGCCATCGACGTCGATGCGCCGGTTCGTGAAATCCACGACCCAGGCGAGGCCGCACGCGTCTTTCCGAATGCGCTGCCCGTCTTGGCTCAGTCTCTACCGCGCCCGCCGGTGTCCGGCCGACCCGATCCGGCGAACGCGCCGGCGGTAATTGCCGCTATCGAACGGGCAGTAGCGCTCGTGCGCGACCGACGGGCCGGTGCCGTGGTCACCAATCCCATCCAGAAGGAAACGCTGTACGACGCCGGCTTCGCCTATCCCGGCCATACCGAGTTCCTCGGCGCGCTCGCGCACGTCGCGCACCCGGTAATGATGCTGGCCGGTCCCGAGCTGCGCGTCGTACCGGTCACCATCCATCTGTCGCTGGCCGACGCGCTTGCGGCGCTGTCAACCAGCGCGATCGTGACCTGCGGCCGCACGACGGCGGCGGCCCTGGTGCGCGATTTCGGGGTCGCCCGTCCGCGGCTCGCGGTGGCGGCGCTCAATCCGCATGCCGGCGAAGCCGGCGCGATGGGACACGAGGAACGCGACATCATCGCACCGGCGGTTGCGGCACTCGCAGCGCAGGGCATCGACGTCAGCGGCCCGACGCCGGCCGACACGCTGTTCCACGCTGGAGCGCGGACGCGCTATGACGCGGTGCTCTGCATGTATCATGACCAGGCGCTGATCCCGCTGAAAACCCTCGACTTCGAGCGCGGCGTCAATATCACTCTGGGGTTGCCGTTCATCCGCACATCGCCCGACCATGGCACGGCAATCGACATTGCCGGCCGGGGCGTCGCCAATCCGGCCAGCTTGATCGCCGCACTGACGATGGCGGGCGCCATGGCGACGCGGCGCGCGGCGCAACCGGCCGAGGTCTGAGAGCCTGCTTGGCGGACGATACGCCGCCTCTGCCGCCGCTACGCGACGTCATCCGCCGTCATGGGCTGGCGGCGCGCAAAACCCTCGGCCAGAATTTCCTGCTCGACCTGAACCTGACACGGCGCATCGCGCGCAGCGCGACGCCGCTCACCGAATGCAATGTCATCGAAATCGGTCCCGGCCCCGGCGGATTGACGCGGGCGTTGTTGCTTGAAGGCGCGCGCCGCGTCGTCGCGATCGAGCGCGACGAACGGTGTCTGCCAGCGCTCGCGGAGCTTGCCGCTGCATTTCCCGGCCGCCTCGAAATCGTGCCAGGCGATGCGCTCGCCATCGATCCGGCGAGCCTGGCGCCCGCGCCGCGTAAGATCGTCGCCAACCTGCCCTACAACGTCGCCACGCCGTTGCTGATCGCCTGGTTGCCGCGCATCGCGGACTTCGTCGATTTTACGCTCATGTTCCAGAAGGAAGTCGCCGCGCGACTCGCCGCTGCGCCGGGCACCCGGAATTACGGGCGACTATCGGTCTTGACCCAATGGCTCGCCACGGTCGAACGGCGATTCGACATCGCGCCCGAGGCCTTCGTGCCGCCGCCCAAGGTGACGTCGACGGTCGTGCGCCTGACGCCGCGACCGGCGCCACAAGCGCCGTGCGACCAGGCGACACTTGAGCGCGTCACCGCCGCTGCCTTCGGTCAACGACGCAAGATGCTGCGACAGAGCCTGAAATCGCTCGGCGACGCTGCCGGCTTGCTGCGCACGGCGAACGTCGAGCCGACGGCTCGGGCTGAAGCGCTGACCGTCATCGAATTTTGCGCGCTAGCGCGTGCGTTGGCGGCGACGGCGCCCTAGACACGGCGCAGGCGGTTGACGAACTCGTTAAGGCCGAGCTGGCGCTGCCGCCGCAAGCGCTCGGCGGCAAGAATGGCGGCGACTTCGGCGATGCTTTTTTCCAGCGTGCGGTTGACCACGACGTAATCGTATTCCGCCCAGTGGCTCATTTCGTCGGACGATTTCGCCATCCGCGCGCGAACGACGTCGCGACTGTCCTGCGCCCGCCGTTTGAGACGGCTTTCGAGCGCCGCAATGCTGGGCGGAAGGATGAACACCGAGACCAGATCGTCGCGCATGCGCGCCTTCATCTGCTGCGTGCCCTGCCAGTCGACGTCGCTCACGATGTCGGTGCCGCTTTCGAGCGCGCGCATCACCGGCGCGAGCGGCGTGCCATAATGGTGACCGAAGACCTGCGCATGCTCGAGCAGCTCGCCATTCTGCACCATCGCCGCGAACCGTTCGGGTGTGACGAAATAATAGTGCTTGCCCTCGATCTCGCCGGGCCGCGGCGGCCGCGTTGTTGCGGAAACCGAGAGCTTGAGCGTGCGGTCGCGCTTCACGAGAGCGCGCGTGATCGTGGTCTTGCCGGCGCCGGAAGGCGACGACAGCACCAGCAGAATTCCGCGTCGTTTGATGCCGTGCACCGCCATGGCTATTCGATGTTCTGAACCTGTTCACGCAGTTGCTCGATGGCCGCCTTGAGGCCGAGCGCCACGCGCGTCAGTTCGAGGTCCGGAGATTTCGAGGCAAGCGTGTTGGCCTCGCGATTGAATTCTTGGCATAGAAAATCGAAGCGGCGGCCGATCGGCCCACCTTCCTTCAGCAAGCCTCGCGCCGCATCGACATGCGCGGCAAGCCGATCGAGCTCTTCGCGTACATCGCCACGCGCGACGATGAGCGCGGCCTCTTGCGCCAGACGCTCTTCCGGCAGCGCCGGCGCGGCCTCAAGCAGCGTCGCGATCTGTTCCTTGAGTCGCGCCTTGGCCGCCGCCGGCTGCGCCGCGGCCGTGCGCTCCGCCGCGCCCGCCAGGGCCGTGATCTCGGCCAGTCGTGCTTCGAGCGTCGGCACGAGCCGCTGGCCTTCGGCCAGCCGCATCGCCGCCAGTGCGTTGAGCGCGGTTTCGAAATTGTGCTGGATTGCGGCTTGCCGCTGCTCGTCGGCGGGGTTATCGGCGGCTTCGTCGCCGCTTTCGAGCACACCCTTGAGCGCCAGCAGACCATCGATCCGCGGCGGCGCGGCGCCGGTCTCCCGCGCCAGCTCCTGGGCAAGCGCCATAATTTCGGTCAGGGCCGCGCGATTGACCCGTACCGGCGCCGCACCAGCCGATTTCGTCACCGTCAGCGTGACGCTGATCGCGCCACGCTTCAGCCGCTCGGCCAGCGCCGTGCGCAATTTGGGTTCGAGCGCGTCGTAGCCAGCCGGCAACCGGCAGCGCAGATCGAGCGACTTCGAGTTGACGCTCTTGATCTCCCACACCCACCCGAGCCCGTCGGCATGCCCCTCGGACCGCGCGAATCCGGTCATGCTGGCGACGCTCATGGCTCGGCGAATCCTCTGTGTGACCCAAAGCTTATAGCCTTGGCTCGCTGTGGCAACAACAGCAGTGCTAGTGGTCGGCGGTGGATGTTTTAGTCTGCGTGTGCGCACGCAGCTCGGCGATGTTCTTGTCCTGCTGCGCCAGAGTCTTGGCAAAGCGATGGCCGCCGTCGCCGTCGGCGACGAAATAGAGTTCGCCGCGCAAATCGGGATGCACCGCCGCAAGGAGGGCCGCCTCGCCCGGATTGCAAATCGGCGTTGGCGGCAGGCCCTTGAATTTATAGGTGTTATACGGCGTATCGACGAGCAAATCGTCGTGAGCGAGCACGCGACCGAGTGGTTTCCGGCCGCCATTGGTCAAGCCGTAGATCACCGTCGGGTCGGCCTGAAGCGGCATGTTGATGCGCAGGCGGTCGACATAGACCCCGGCGACTCGCGGGCGCTCGTCTGCGCGCGCGGTTTCACGTTCAATGATCGAGGCCAACGTCACCATCTGCTGCGCGTTGGCGAGCGGCAAGTTCGGCGCGCGTCCGGCCCAGACCTTCGCTACGGTGGCGTCCATCGCGTGCGTCATGCGCGCGATCAGCTCGTTGCGTTGCTCGCCGTAAATATAGAAATAGGTTTGCGGCAGCACGCTGCCCTCGGGCGGCGGAATCGTAATCTTACCGTCGAGTGCGGGCGCCGCATCCACCTGCGCGACGATCTCGGCGCTGGTGAGACCTTCGGCCACCATCAACTTGTGCCGCACGACCTTGCCGGACAGCAGGAGGTCGATCACTGCCCGCGGGCTGATCGCGGCGGCGAATTCGTACTCGCCCGCCTTCAGCCGGTCGGCGGTGCCGGTCACATGCGCCGCAGCGGCGAAGGCCCACGGATGCGCTATGACGCCCGCTTCACCGAGGGTTTCCGCGATCTGGTCGACGCTCGATCCTTTGGGCACGACGACGACCGTCGTCTTGGCGAGCGGTCCGGCGGCGAAGTAAACGCCGATACCCCATCCCAGCACAGCCGCCGCCACGACCACCAGGGCGATGATCCCCAGCGCGCCGTAACGGAGCCACCGCATGTCAGGGCGCCGGGCCGAAGATCAGCGACGCGTTGGTTCCGCCAAACCCGAAGGAGTTGCTCAGCGCGTAACGCACCGGCCGCTGCTTCGCTTCGAGTGGCACGAGATCGATGTCGCAACTCGGCGACGGATTCTCGAGATTGAGCGTCGGCGGCACCGTGCGATCGCGCAACGCCAGGATCGAGAAGATCGCCTCGACGCTGCCGGCCGCGCCCAACAGATGGCCGATCGCCGACTTGGTCGACGACATCGACAGCTTGTAGGCCGCGTCACCGAACAGCCGCTTGACGGCGCCCAGTTCGATTTCATCGCCCAGCGGCGTCGACGTGCCGTGTGCGTTGACGTAATCGATCTGCTCCGGCGTAAGCTTGGCGCGATTGAGCGCATTGCGCATGGCGCGGAAAGCGCCGCTGCCGTCCTCGGCCGGCGCCGTGATGTGATGTGCATCGCCGGACATGCCGTAACCGACGACCTCGGCATAGATCTTGGCGCCGCGTTTCTTGGCGTGCTCGAGTTCCTCGAGCACGACGATGCCGGAGCCCTCGCCCATCACGAAACCGTCGCGATCCCGATCCCACGGCCGCGATGCGCGTCGCGGTTCGTCGTTGAACTTGGTCGACAGCGCGCGCGCCGCGGCGAATCCGGCGATGCCGATGCGACAGATCGCCGCTTCGGTTCCGCCGGCGACCATCACGTCGGCGTCGTCCCACATGATCATTCGCGAGGCATCGCCGATCGCATGCGCGCCAGTCGAGCACGCGGTCACCACCGCGTGATTGGGGCCGCTGAATCCGTACCGGATCGAAACGTGGCCCGATGCCAGGTTGATCAGGTTGGCGGGAATAAAGAATGGCGACAGCCGGCGCGGCCCCTTCTCGTGAACGGTCAGCGCGCCTTCGGTGATACCGGGCAATCCGCCGATACCGGAACCGATCATCACGCCGGTGCGCTCGCGCTCGACCGGATCGGTCGGCTTCCAGCCGGAATCGTCCACCGCCTGCGCCGCCGCCGCCAGCGCAAAGACGATGAATTCGTCCATCTTGCGCTGTTCCTTCGGCGGAACCCATTCGTCGGCATTGAACGAGCCGGACGCGGTTTCGCCGCGCGGCACCTGACCGGCGATCTTCGCCGGCAGGTCCGACACGTCGAAATTCTGGATTGCGCGTATGCCGGATTGGCCTTCGAGCAGGCGTTTCCAGACAGTCTCCGTCCCCACACCCAATGGCGTGACAACGCCGCAGCCGGTGACGACAACGCGTCTCATGGACGAAACGCTACGATTTGTGCTGCTCGATGAAGCTCACCGCGTCTTTCACGGTCACGATCTTCTCGGCCGCATCGTCGGGAATTTCACAGCCGAATTCCTCTTCGAACGCCATGACCAATTCGACGGTGTCGAGGCTGTCGGCGCCCAGATCGTCGATGAAACTGGCGTTTTCGGTCACCTTCGATTCGTCGACGCCCAGGTGCTCGACGACGATCTTTTTGACCCGATCAGCGACGTCACTCATCCGTTCTTATCCTCAGTGGCTTGCGGGAAATCGTTACGCACTAAGCGCCCGGCGCGTAAGCCGGCGGGCGCCGCCCTGTGGGACCGCGTCGGCGACAGAGTCACGATGCGGTCACATAGCATGTTTCCCCGACGCTGCAAATCGGCTGCTCCGGGGAGCGTTTCGACCGCGTTATACCATGACCATGCCGCCATTGATGTGCAAGGTCTGCCCGGTCACGTAGGCCGCTTCCGCGCTCGCCAGGTAAACGACAGCGGCCGCCACCTCCTCGGGCGCGCCGAACCGGCCGGCGGGAATCGCTTCGGCGAGCCGCGTGCGCTGCTGCGGCGTCAGCTTGTCGGTCATCGCCGTCGCGATCAGGCCCGGCGCTACGCAGTTCACCGTAATGCCGCGCCCTCCAACCTCCGCGGCGATCGATTTCGACATGCCGATCATGGCCGCCTTCGCCGCGGCATAGTTCGCCTGCCCGGCATTGCCGCTTACCCCGACGACCGAGCTGATCCCTACGATGCGGCCGTGGCGCCGGCGGACCATGCCGCGCAATACGGCGCGGGTCAGCCGGAATTGCGCGGTCAAATCGACCTGCAGTACCGACTCCCACTCCT
>DATEMD010000161.1:0-4623 GCA_035275845.1 Allostellaceae bacterium
GATGGCGCCGCACGGTCTCGTCGGCGATCTCGGCGAGGCCGATGCCCTCGACCGGCGAGGTGGTGCCGGTGAAGTATTCGTCGAGGAGCACGCGATTGAGGCCGACGGCGTCGAAAATCTGCGCGCCACAATAGGATTGGAAGGTGCAAATGCCCATCTTGGACATCACCTTCATGATCCCCTTGGTCAGCGCCTTGATGTAGCGCTTCTGCGCCTCGACTTCGGGAACCAGTTTCTCGCCCAGATCGCGCTTCAGCGCGGCGATGCTGTCGAGCGCCAGATACGGATTGATCGCTTCGGCGCCGTAGCCGGCGAGCAGGCAGATATCGTGCAGCTGACGCGCTTCGCCGGTTTCGACCACCAGCCCGACCTCGGTGCGTAGACCTTCGCGGATCAGGCTGTGATGGACGGCGGCCGTCGCCAGCAGCGACGGCACCGCGATGTGCTCGGCGTCGAGCGCGCGATCCGACAGGATGATGATGTTGGAGCCAGCCCGCACCGCGTCCTTGGCCTGGTTGCAGATGCGCTTCAGCGCCGGTTCCATGCCGGCGGCACCCTCCGCCGCGGCGTAGCAGATCGACAGCGTGAAGCTCTTGAAGTGGCCGTTGGTGTTGTCCTCGATGCGGCGGATCCGCTCCATGTCCATGTTGGTCAGGACAGGCTGATGCAACTCGAGCCGGATGTGCGAGCCGCCGGTTTCGAGGTCGAGCAGGTTCGGCCGCGGCCCGACCAGCGAGACCAGCGCCATCACCAGCTCCTCGCGGATGCTGTCGATGGGCGGGTTGGTCACCTGGGCGAAGCGCTGCTGGAAATAATCGGACAGCTGCTTCGGCCGGTCGCTCAGCACGGCCAAAGGCGTGTCGCGGCCCATCGAGCCGACGGTATCCTCGGCGGTCAGCACCATCGGCTTGAGGAAGAACTTGATGTCTTCCTGGGTGTAGCCGAAGGCCTGCTGGCGATCGAGCAGCACATCCGCCGGCGGCGGCAGCGGCGTCACCTCTTCAGGCAGCGATTCGAGCTTGATCTGCGTTTGGTCGAGCCACTTCTGATACGGCTTGGCGCGCGCGATCTCGGCCTTGAGCTCATCGTCGTCGACGATCCGACCCTTGACGAGATCGACCAGCAGCATCTTGCCGGGCTGGAGCCGCCACTTGCGGACGATCTTCTCCTCCGGCACGTCGAGGACGCCGGCTTCCGACGCCATGACGACGTGATCGTCCGACGTGACGAAAAAGCGCGCCGGACGCAGGCCGTTGCGGTCGAGCGTCGCGCCGATTTGGCGGCCGTCGGTGAACGCCAACGCCGCCGGGCCGTCCCACGGCTCCATCAGCGCCGCGTGATATTCGTAAAACGCGCGCCGGTCCTTATCCATCAGCGGGTTTTCCGACCACGCCTCCGGAATCATCATCATCAGCGCGTGGATCATCGGATAGCCGCCGGCGATCAACAGCTCGAGACAGTTGTCGAGCGTCGCCGAGTCCGAGTTGCCGTCGCCGATGAGCGGCCACAGCTTCGCCAGATCGTCGCCCAGCAGCTTCGACGTCATCGAGTGACGCCGGGCCATCATCCAGTTGATGTTGCCGCGCAGCGTATTGATCTCGCCGTTATGAGCGAGGAAGCGGAACGGATGCGCCAGCTCCCACGACGGGAACGTATTGGTCGAGAAGCGCGCGTGCACGAGCGCCAACGCCGATTCAGTGCATGGATCGTGCAGATCCTTGTAATAGAGCGCGAGGCGCTCGGGGATCACCATGCCTTTGTAGATGACCGTGCGCGTCGACAAGCTGGCGATATAGAACGCCGTGCCCTCCGATAGCTTCTTCGCGCGCACCGTCGCATGCGCCTGCTTGCGGATAACGTAGAGCTTGCGCTCGAGCGCTTCGGTGTCGGCGCAATTGGCGCCACGGCCGATGAAGAACTGCCGGATCACCGGTTCGATCGGCTTGATGCTCTCGCCCAGAACGGTTGAATCGACCGGCACGTCGCGCCAGCCGAGCAGCGTCTGGCCTTCGGCAGCGATGAGCCCCGTGATCGTGGCTTCGCATTCGCGCCGTGTTTCCGGATTGCGCGGCAGGAACACCATGCCGACGCCGAAATGACCAGCCGCGGGCAGCGCGAAGCCCAGCCGCTGGGCCTCGCCCTGGAACAGTTTCTCGGGCAACTGAATCAGGATGCCGGCGCCGTCGCCAGCCAGCGGATCGGAGCCCACGGCGCCGCGATGCGCCAGGTTGTGCAGAATCTCGATGCCCTTGGCGACGATGTCGTGGCTTTTGCGGTTTTTGATATGCGCAATGAACCCGACGCCGCATGCATCGTGCTCATGCGCCGGATCGTACAAACCTTGCCGCGCAGCCATACCGTGCGCCGTCAAAACCTCATCCTCCCCCGATCCGATCGCCCCTGGGTCGCGTCCCAGGACCGGATCGGGAATTTCATCCTGCCGCACCGAATCCCGCTGCGGCGGTTTCGCGATGTGCTTTGTGGCAGCATCGCGGCAGGGCCCCAATGAGTCAAGAAAAGCCTAACGTTAAATGGGGTGTTTCAGGCCGGAAAAAACCCTTGGGACGACAGGGAAATCACCGTTAAACGGCCGGCCCACGACCGGCGCTTTTGGCAATGCGCTGACGCGCCGCACGGCGTTGACAGTGGCGGAGCCCGAGACGCATGGTTAAACGCGTCTGGCGAGGACGCGGCGCCGAGCGCCGTTCGCAGGGAAGGACAACCGCGTGACCGGCCGCGCTCAGTTGAAGCCCGTGACGCCGCACAACGACGAACTGACCGAGGCCAAGCGTCTCGAGCTCTATCGTCTCCTCGTCGAAATCCGTGACTGCGAACAGCGCGCCTACGACCTGTTCCTGCAGGGCTTGGTCAAGGGCACCAGTCATCTCTCGCTCGGCCAGGAGGCGGTCGCCGCCGGTTTCGCTGGCGCGATGGAAAAAGGCGATCTCAGCTTCTGCACCTATCGCGGCCATGCCCATACGCTCGCGCGCGGCGTGCCGATGGAAAAGGTGCTCGGCGAACTGATGCAGCGCGACAACGGGCTGATGCGCGGCAAGGGTGGCTCGATGCATCTGACGTCCGTCGATCACGGCGTCATGGGATCCTATGCGATCGTCGGCGCGCATCTGCCGATCGCCTGCGGCGCGGCGTGGCGCGCGCAATATAAGGGCCAAAAAGACGTGTCGGTGTGCTTCTTCGGCGACGGCACGACCAACATCGGCGCCTTCCACGAGGCGGTCAATTTCGCCGTGGTGTGGAAGCTGCCGGTGATCTTCGTTTGCGAGAACAATCTCTACATGGAATACACGCCGATTGGCGAAGTAACGGCCGTCCCGCACCCCGCCGCCGACCGCGCCAGCGCCTATGGGCTCGACCGCATCATCATCGACGGCAACGACGCCGACGAAGTCTTCCGCACCGCCCGCGCCGCATTCGACAAGGCTCGTGCCGGCGACGGACCATCGCTGATCGAGTGCATGACCTACCGCCACAGCGGCCACTCGCGCGCCGATCCGGCGAAGTACCGGCCCGCCGGCGAGCTCGATGAATGGTTGAAGCGTGATCCGATCCGGTTCTATCGCGAGCGCCTGCTTGCGGCGGGGATCGGCGAGACAAAACTCAAGGCGATCGAGCAGGACTCAAAGCGCAAGGTCGACGCCGCGACCGAAGCGTGCAAGGCCGCGCCGGCGTCGCCCGCCGAAATCCTCGCCACCGACGTCTATGCCGACGGAGGCTGGGCGTGGCGGAACTGACATATCGCGATGCGGTCGCCCGCGGCATCGCGCAGGAGATGAGCCGCGATCCGGACGTGGTGTTTCTCGGTGAGGACATTGCCAAGGCCGGCGGCGTGTTCAAGGCGACGGTCGGCCTGCTCGAACAGTTTGGGCCGCAACGCGTGCGCGACACGCCGATTTCAGAGCAGGCGATCCTGGGCGCCGCCATGGGCGCGGCGATGACCGGCTTGAAGCCGATCGCCGAGATCATGTTCTCGGATTTCCTTGCGGTGTGCTTCGACTATATCGCCAACGAGATTCCGAAATCGCGTTACATGTCGAACGGCCAGGTGAAATGTCCACTGGTCGTCCGCACCGGCAACGGCGCCGGCTCGCGCTTCGGCGCGCAGCACAGCCAGAGCGTCGAGAACTGGGCGATGATGATTCCGGGACTCAAGGTGGTGGCGCCGTCGACGCCGCGCGATGTCATCGGTCTCATGGCGGCCGCCGTCCGCGACCCCGATCCGGTCATCTTCTTCGAGCACAAGTCACTTTACGCGACCAAGGGCGACGTGCCGGACGGCGAGATCGTCGACCGTCTCGGCACGGCGAAAATCGTTCGGCCCGGCAAGGACGCGACGGTGCTGGCACTGGCGTTGATGGTGCCGCGCGCGCTGGCCGCCGCCGAAACGCTGGCGAAGGATCACGGCATCGATGTCGAGGTGATCGACGTGCGCTCGCTGGTGCCGCTCGACCTCGCCACCATCCTGGGATCGGTCGCGCGCACCCACCGTTTATTCACGGTCGAGGAAAATCCGCGCCTGTGCGGCTGGGGCGCCGAGCTGGCTTCGATCGCCGCCGACGAGGCGTTCTACGACCTCGACGGACCGGTGGTGCGCATCACGACGCC
>DATEMD010000162.1:0-13565 GCA_035275845.1 Allostellaceae bacterium
ACCTTGAGAATCTTCTCGCGGCCAACGACGTCCGGGTTCGGCACAACGACCTGACGGTCGAAGCGGCCGGGACGCAGCAACGCTGGGTCAAGCACGTCGGGACGGTTGGTGGCGGCGATCAGGATCACGCCCTCGTTCGCCTCGAAGCCATCCATTTCGACGAGCAACTGATTGAGCGTCTGTTCGCGTTCGTCGTTGCCGCCGCCGAGACCCGCGCCGCGGTGGCGGCCAACGGCGTCGATTTCGTCGATGAAGATGATGCACGGCGCGTTCTTCTTGCCCTGCTCAAACATGTCGCGCACGCGCGACGCACCGACGCCGACGAACATCTCGACGAAGTCGGAGCCTGAAATCGTGAAGAACGGCACGTTCGCCTCACCGGCGATGGCGCGCGCGAGCAGCGTCTTGCCGGTGCCTGGCGGACCGACCAGCAGGACGCCTTTCGGAATCTTGCCGCCGAGACGCTGGAATTTTTGCGGATCCTTGAGGTACTCGACGATCTCTTCGAGCTCGTTCTTGGCCTCGTCGATGCCAGCGACGTCGTCGAAAGTGATGCGACCGACCTTCTCGGTCAGCAGCCGCGCCCGGCTTTTGCCGAAGCCCATCGCCCGGCCGCCGCCGCCCTGCATCTGGCGCATGAAGAAAATCCACACGCCGATCAGCAACAGCATCGGGAACCACGAGATGAGGATGCCGAACAGCGACGGCATGTTCTCTTCGGTCGGCGCGGCGCGAATCCCGACGCCCTTGTCGAGCAGGCGACTGACCAAATTCGGATCGTTCGGCGCGAAGGTCGAGAATTCGCGGCCGTCATTACGCTTACCGGTGATCGTGCTGCCCTGCGCGCCGGTCTGGATCGTGACCTGGCGGATCTCGCCGCGATTCACGTCGTTGATGAATTCGGAATAGGCCAGGCTAGGCTGCGGCGTGTGCGTGGTGGAGCTCTGGAACAGGTTGAACAGAGCAACCAGAAGCAGGCCGATGATGATCCAAAGGGCGAGGTTCTTGCCGAAATTGTTCACGAATCCAAAGGCCCTTCCTTGCCGAGCCGGCCGCCCATCGTTCCCAGTGCTTCAGGACCGGACATCCGGCCCTTTCGCCGCCCAATGCTACTACATAAGAAGCCTTTGCGCTTAAACAACTGTTACCCAAAGGCCGGACAGCGGCCGCAGCGGCGCAAATACGGCGATTTCACGATTGGCGAGCCGGCTGTCGGTTCCCGGCCGGCACCAGCCGAGTGGCGGCACCGCCGCCAAGCCTTCAGCATCGAACAAGGCTGGCAATGGCAACCGAACGACCGACGGCACACCATCGTCACAACCTTCGGCGGCCAGTTGCGCCGCGCCGTCGTGGCCGAGCGGCCCGATGGACAGCCCCGGCCGCGCATCGGCCGGCACCGCGATTACAAACCGCCCGTCCCAGTGCAGCTGTGCCCCTGGCAGCGCGGCCTGCCGATCGGCGACCGCCGCCGCCTCGCGGCAAACCAGGACATGGCCGGTCTTGGCGACCAGATGGCAGCCGCCAAGCGTCCGTCCGCCACCGATGTCGGCCGGCAGCGACCCGTATAGGCGTTCGAGCTGCTCGAGCCGGACCGGATAATCGGCGCCGCCTACGGTCGCCAGGACCGCGGCGAGCGCGCGCAAACCGACTTCCGTCGGCGCTGCCTTGAGCGCGACGGCGTCGACGCGGGCGTAACCGAGCGGATCGAGCGCGACCGCACACGCCAACGTCGTCGTCACCATCGTCTCGAGAGCACCGCGCGCCCGCGCCAGACGCGCGGTGGTCGCCGCCAGCCGCTCCGCCGACAATCCCTCCTCCGCAAGGAACGTCCGCGCCGCGCGCAAGCGTGTGCGCTGAAATGTCGGATCGCGATTCATCGGATCCTCGACAGGCGTGACGCCGCGATCGCGTAAGGTCGCGCGCAACCGTTCCGGCGGGATTGTCAGCAACGGCCGCAGCACACGGCACGTCCGCCGGATGCTGACCGGCGCGATGCCGGCCAAGCCGTCGAGCCCGCTGCCGCGTGCCAGGCGCATGAGCAGCGTCTCCGCCTGGTCGTCGCGATGATGTGCCGTCAACAGATGCAGCACGCCGTTGGTTTCGCACCAAGCTTCGAGCAACCGGTAGCGCGCGCGGCGGGCCGCGTCTTCGAGATTGCCCGCGGTCAGCGCGTCGCCGCAGACGAGAATATGGTGGGCAATGCCGAGCGCGGTGAGCGCACGGCCGACGCCGGCGGCCTCGCTCGCGGATTCCGGGCGCAGGCGATGATCGACGATCAGCGCGGTGACGGCGCCACCTTGGGTGCGCGCCCAGCGATCGGCGAGAATCGCCAGCGCCATGCTATCGCCGCCGCCGGAGCACGCGACGGCCAAATGCGGCGCGGCTTCGAACGGTGCGAACGACGCCATCAGCCGCTCGAACTCCACCGCGGTAAGCGACGTCATCGAGCCAGCGACGGCGCCCTCCATCGCGTCAGCAGCCCAGGTGGCGCTTCTCGGCGGTCGCCGGGCCGCGCACATTGGCGGGCATCTGTGGGAAATCGTGATCCAGCCGCGCGAGCGCCGTGCAGGCGTTGGCCTTCTGGCCCATGTTGCCGAGCGACATGGCGAGCTTCAGCAGATCGTCCGGCGCCTTGCCGCTCTTGGGATATTTTTGATAGCCCTCGGCGAAGGCGATGGCGGCATCCTTCCAGTTCTTGCGCACATAAAAGGTTTCGCCGAGCCAGTATTGGGCGTTGCCGGCGAGCGGATCCTTCGGATGTTGCGTGACGAAGGCGCGCAGCGCCTGTTCGGCGCCAGGGTAATCGGCCTGGCGCAGCAGCGCGAAGGCAGCCTCGTACTGTTGGTTGGGCGTCGCGGCCGGCGCGTTCGCGGACGCCGTCGCAGCCGCCGACGCCCCGCCGGCGGCAGCCAGTGGCGCATTGGCGCCGGTCGGCGCAGCGCCATGTTCGAGAGCGCCGAGCCGCATATCGACGTCGCTCGACAGCTTGTCGACCCGCGCGCTCAATTGGCTGATGGCGTTGTTGATGGTTTCGACCTTGCCGTTGAGATCGCGCATCTGATCTTCGAGACGCGTCATCCGATCTTCGTCTTGCAAGGCGGCGGGTCCGGACACTCCCGGCGCCTGGCCCGAGGCGGCGGCCGGCGGCGGACCACCCCTGTAGACTTGCCGCTGCAAGGCGTCGAGATCCCGTTGCATGCGGTCCAGCCGGTCGCTCAACGCGGCCGCGTCGCCGGTATCCTGCGCCGGTGCCGCCGGGATTGAGCCCAGCAACGCGATAAGCGCCAATACGATGATCCGGAAACGCATCACGGCTGCGGTCCTTCGCATCAACAGTGATGATCGAGCATTAGGGCAAAAAAAGGGCGCCTGCCCCTCCGCGACCGATCTGTCGCCGGTAGGAAGCAGGCGCCTCTTCGTTCGTTCGAACGTCGCCGTCCGTTACTGAACGACGGTCACGCCGCGGCGATTTTGCGCCCACGCCGCGTCGTTGTCGCCGATCACAGCCGGACGTTCCTTGCCGTAGCTGATCGTTGTGATGCGGTTGGCGTCGATGCCGAGAGCGACCAGCGCGCGCTTCACGGCGTTCGCGCGACGAGCGCCGAGCGCCAGGTTGTATTCGCGCGTGCCGCGATCGTCGCAGTGACCTTCGACGGTCACCTTCACGTTCGAGTACTTCTTCAGCCAAGCCGCTTGGCGTTGGAGAGTCTGTTGGCCTTCCGCCTTGATGTTCGACTTGTCGAAATCAAAGAAGACGCGATCGCCGACATTCTGCACAAAGTCTTCACTCGAGCCCGGCGCCGCTGTCGAAGCCGAGGCCGAAGCCGCCGTACCGCCGGCGTTGGCACCCGATTGCGGCGAGGACTGACAGGCCGCCAGAAACAACATCGCCGCGATCACACAAAGTGACCTAAAATTCATTTTCCGCTCCTTGTTGGAATCACGTTCGTGATGGCAGTGCCCGGAGGGGCCCCCTCTCACACCCGGGACCTTGTAATTGCAGGCCCGTGGCGCAGACGAATTTGAAACGACTATAGCCCTGGCATTATTAGGGAAGCAAGGGGGACCAAGCCGGATCGGAAGCATCCGCCGGCGTGACGACCTCGCGTTCGTTGTAGCCGGTCAAATCAATGGTGTAGAGGCGGCTCGATGAGCCGCGCCCACGTGCGTCGGCGGCGGTCTGGCGGAAGTAGATCAGCACGCGCCCATTCGGCGCCCAACTCGGTCCTTCGACGAGGAAGCCGCTGGTTAGCAGTCGTTCACCAGAACCATCGGGATGCATCACGCCGATATAAAATTGGCCGTTGTCGATCTTCGTGAAGGCGATCAAATCGCCGCGCGGCGACCACACCGGCGTGCCGTAACGGCCGGAGCCGAAACTGATGCGATGGACGTTGCTGCCGTCGGCGTTCATCGCATAGAGCTGCTGCGAGCCGCCGCGATCGGAATTGAACACGACGTGCTGACCATCAGGCGAGAAGCACGGCGACGTGTCGATCGCGTCGGTGCTGGTCAGCTGGACAGCGCGCCGCGTGCGCAGATCGAGCGTGTAGATCTGACTCGCGCCATGCAGCGACAAACTCATGATCACGCGATTGCCGTCCGGCGAGAAACGCGGCGCGAACGTCATGCCGGGAAAATCGCCCAGCACTTCCTGCTGCCCAGTATCGATATTGAACAGATACACCCGCGGCGTGCCGCGCGCGTACGACAGATAGGTGATCTCCTGGGTCGACGGCGAGAAACGCGGCGTCAAGACGAGTGCCTTGCCGTCGGTCAGGTAACGGTTGTTGGCGCCATCTTGATCCATGATGGCGAGGCGCTTGATGCGGTGATCGAGCGGACCGCTTTCGGCGATGTAGACGATGCGCGTGTCGAAATAACCGTCTTCGCCGGTGATGCGCTTGTAGATGGCGTCGGCGATGATATGCGCGATGCGGCGCCAATTGGACGCGGTGGTGGTGTAGCGCAGGCCGGTCAGCTGCTGTTGCGCGAAGACATCCCACAGCCGGAACTCGACCTGGAGGCGGCCGTCCGGCATCGGCGTCGCGCTGCCGGTCAGCAGCGCTTGGGCGTTGATGACGCGCCATTCATTGTAATTCGGCGGAATGTGCGACGCCGGATCCTTGTCGACGAAAGCCTGTGGGTCGATCGGCTTAAACAGGCCGGACCGCTCGAGATCGGCCGAGATCACCTGCGTGATGTCGTTGGCCGACGGCGCGCCGCCGGCGAAACCAGGAATGGCGATCGGCAGCGGCTCGATCTTGCCGCGCGTAATATCGAGATGGAGTTCGGCACGCGCCGACAGCGGCAAAGCGCACAGCGCGGCGAGGATCAGGAGGGCGAATGGGCGAAACAGACGATTCATGAAAGGTCCTTGGGGTCAAAGGTTATGGTGAATGTCTGCCATTGGTCATATTTTTGTGGCGGAAGTTTGAGCGGCTGACAGGTCGGATTGAATAAAGCACGGCGCGCGCTGTCGGCGGCGGCCTGGAAGAATGGATCGCTCAAGCGTTCGGGATTCAACAATGTCGCCGCCCGTACGGTTCCATCGGCATTCATGGAAACGCGAAACTCAGGCGTCAAGTCCTGTGCACCGCGCGCACCGGCCGGCACGTTCCAGCATTGTTCGATCTGCTGCTTGACGAGGTCGAGCTCGCTCACCGAGAGCTGAGCGCCCAGCGGCGCAATCGGCTGCGACGACGGCTGCGGCTTCGCTGGCTGCTGCGACGGCTGATCCTGCGGCAGCGGCTTCGACGCAAGATTCTTGAGCAGCGTGTCGAAGGCCATGTCCTGCTTCTTCTGCGGCGGCAGCGGTTGCGGCGGCTGGGGCGGTTGCGGCCTGACCTCGGGTTTCGGGGGCTGCTGCTTTTCCGGCACCTGGACATCCGCCGGCTTTGGCACCGGCGGTGGCGGGGGCGCGGATTTCGTCTGTTGCGGCTGCGGCGGCGTCGGTTTTGGCTGTTCGGCCTGGACGACTTTGGGCGGCGCCTTGGGCTTCGGCGGCGTGAAAGCTTTCATGGTGGCCAGCGTCTTCGGCCCGATATTCACCAATTCGACGACGAGCGGCTGTTCCTCGTCGACATGCGTCTGGAACACCGACGGCAAGCCGAGCACCACCGCGAGCACGACCAACAGGTGCAACACGGCGGACAATATGAGGCCGCGCCGTTCCGGCATGTTATCGAGCTGCGCAACGGTCACTTCAACGCCGTAAAGCCTTCGTGTTCGTCCCCGGCAGTTCGGCGATCAGCGAAACCTTGGTGAAACCGGCCGAGCTTACGACCCCCATGATCTCGAGCACCCGGCCATAGTCGATCGCTCGGTCACCGCGGACATAGATCGTGGCGTTGGGATTGTTGTTGGTGATCGCCACCAGCCGCGGACCAAGGTCCTTCGGATCGATCTGGTTGTTCTGCAAATAGACACCGCCTTTGGAATCGATGGTGATGACCAGCGGTTCCTTCGGCTCGTTGATCGCCGGCGCCTGCGTCTGCGGCAAATCGACCGGCACGCCGACGGTCAGCAGCGGCGCCGTCACCATGAAAATGACCAGCAACACCAGCATGACGTCGACCATCGGTGTGACGTTGATCTCCGCCATCGGCCGGTAGCGGGCCGAGCGTAGGCCCGCGTCGCGCGATCCTGGAAGCGTCGCGGCCATGTCAGTGCGCCTTCTCGTCGAGCTGTCGCGACAGGATCGCGCTGAACTCGGTTGCGAACGCGTGCAGGCGGCCGGCATAGCGGCCGAAATCCGTCGAGAACTTGTTGTAGGCGACGACCGCCGGGATGGCGGCGACGAGTCCAAGCGCGGTCGCGAACAGCGACTCTGCGATGCCGGGCGCGACAACCGCGAGGCTGGTGTTCTTGACCGCGGCGATGGCCTGGAAGCTGTTCATGATACCCCACACCGTGCCGAACAGGCCGACGAAAGGCGCCGTCGAGCCGACGGTGGCGAGGAACGGCATATAACGTTCGAGCCGATCCATTTCACGGCCGAGCGTGATCTGCATGACGCGTTCGACGCGCTCCTTGAGGTTCGCACGCATACTGGTGCTATCGATCAGGCCCTTGGCAACGCTGCGCCGCCATTCGCGCATCGCCGCGGCGAACACCGCCGACATCGGATCCTCCGGCCGTTCGCCGACACGGTCGTAGAGATCGTCGAGCGAACCGCCCGACCAGAAGCTCTCCTCGAACTGTTCGGCGTCACGATGAAGGCGGCGCAGCTTGCTCGTTTTGTCGAAGATCACCGCCCACGACCAGAACGAGGCCGCGATCAGCAGAAACAGCACGAGCTTGACGATCGTGTCGGCCTGCATGAACAGGGTGAACATCGAAAGATCGTGCGGCGCCGCGGAACCCGCGAGCGCCAGCTGGTCGATCGGCGCGGGCGGATTTGCGAGTGTGTTGACGGCGTTGTCGATGACGTTACCGGCCATTGGCTTTGATCACCTTCGGAGTTGGAGAGTTTTGGGGATCGAATTGCGCGACCGCGGCCGCAAGCGGCGGCGGCAAGCGTGTCGGCCGGCCGCTCTTGGCGACACAGACGACGGTGCAGGTCATGGCAAAAAGCCGCGTGCCGCCGCGCACGATCGTCTGTTCGAGCTCGATCGCGGCGCCGCTGGCGCCGAGCACGCGGGTTTGAACAACGAGTTCGTCGTCGAGCCGCGCCGGCGCGAGATACTCGGCGGCAAGCTTGTGCACGGCGAGAACGACGCCGGATTCATCGCGCAGCCTGCCGTGCGACGCGCCGAGCGCACGAATCGCCTCGCTGCGCGCGCGTTCGGCGAATTTGAGATAGTTGGCGTAATAGACGACGCCGCCCGCGTCGGTGTCCTCGTAATAGACGTGCACCGGATAATGGTGGGCGCCGTCGGCAAGGCGGCCTTCGCGCGGCAAGTTCACGCCGGCTCCTCCTCGTTGTCCTTGGCGCCGAGCAGGTCGAACTGCGCCCCCTTGGGCCGCACCGGCTTGAGATCGAGATAGAGGAACCCGGCGTCGGTTAACATGCGGCCGCGCGGCGTGCGATGGACGAGACTCTGCTGCACCAAATAAGGCTCGATCACATCCTCGATGACGTCGCGCTCTTCGCCGAGCGCGGCGGCGACAGTTTCAGCGCCCACCGGTCCACCGCCGTAGTTCTTGGCGATGCAGAGCAAATAGCGGCGATCCATCGCGTCGAGGCCGTGGCCGTCGACTTCGAGCCGCTGCAACGCCGCGTCGGCGATTTTGGCGTCGACGCGCGACGCGCCGCCGACCGCGGCGAAATCGCGGACACGCCGCAACAGGCGCGACGCGACACGTGGCGTGCCGCGCGATCGCCGGGCGATTTCGGCGGCACCTTCGGCGTCGAGCGCCATGCTGAGCACGCGCGCGCCGCGCGCCACGATCTCGCGCAGCTCGGCCGCTTCGTAGAATTGCAGCCGCAGCGGAATGCCGAAGCGTTCGCGCAA
Organism: Allostellaceae bacterium; assembly: GCA_035275845.1. Lineage (GTDB taxonomy): Bacteria > Pseudomonadota > Alphaproteobacteria > ATCC43930 > CGMCC-115725 > REEB95. The sequence continues at coordinate 8,457 of DATEMD010000162.1, forward strand.
CGGCCGCGTTATGAGTCCGGCGCGCGTCGTCGCCCCGATGAGCGTGAACGCCGGCAAATCGATGCGTACCGAACGCGCGGCCGGCCCTTCGCCGATCACCAGATCGAGCTCGAAATCCTCCATCGCCGGATAGAGCACCTCTTCAACCGCCGGCGCGAGCCGATGAATCTCATCGATGAACAGCACGTCGCGCGGCTCGAGATTGGTCAAGATCGCGGCGAGGTCGCCGGCGCGCTGAATGACCGGGCCGGACGTCGCGCGGAAGCCAGCGCCCATTTCGCGAGCGATGATCTGCGCCAATGTCGTCTTGCCGAGGCCCGGCGGGCCCGACAAGAGGACGTGGTCGAGCGCTTCGCCGCGTGCGCGCGCCGCCTTGATGAAGACCGCAAGGTTGTCGCGCACCGTCTTCTGGCCGACGAATTCGACGAGCGTCGCCGGCCGCAGCGACAGTTCGGCGTCCTCGGGTCGGCGGTCGGCGGACAGGATGCGCGTCGCCGTCATCGGCCAAGCTCCCGCAGGCCGGCTTTAATCAAGGCATCGAGCCGCGCCGAGCGGCCGAGCCGCCGCGCCGCTTCGGCCACAGCGCCATAAGCGTCGCCGCGCGCGTAGCCGAGATTGACCAGCGCCGAAACCGCGTCCGCCGTCGCGCCGTCCGCCGCGTCGGCGACGACCGCGACCGGCGCCAGCGCCGCGGCCTTGTCCTTTAGCTCCGTTAGGATGCGCACGGCGAGCTTCGGCCCGACACCGTCGGCGCGCGTGATCGATGCTTTGTCCTGCGCGACGATCGCCGTCGCCAGCTCGGCCGGCGCCAGCGTGCCCAGGATCGCCATGGCGATGCGCGCGCCGACACCTTGCACGGAAAGCAACAGCCGGAACCAGGCGCGTTCGGCGTCGTCGAGGAATCCGTAAAGGTGGATGTGGTCTTCCCGCACATGGGTCTCGACATGGAGCCGCAACGGCTCGCCGCGCGCCGGCAGCCGGCCAAGGCTGCGCGCTGAGCAAAACACCTGATAGCCGACGCCGTTGACGTCGAGCACAAGGTTGTCGGTGCCGACATGGTCGAGCCGGCCGGCGAGCATGGCGATCACCGCCGCACCTCGTGCGCGAGCGCACGGCCGGCCCAGGCACGCGCGCTACACGCGTGATGCGCGTGACAGATCGCGACCGCCAATGCATCGGCGGCATCGGCCGACGCCTGGGCGCCCGGCAGCAGCTTGCCGACCATCAAGGCGATCTGGCGTTTCTCGGCATGACCGAAACCGACCACCGACTTCTTGATTACGTTCGCGGCGTATTCGTGCACCGGCAAGCCGCGCTCAGCCGGCGCGAGCAGGACGACACCGCGCGCCACACCCAATTTCAAGGTCGATGCGGCATTGCGACTGACGAACGTCTCCTCGACCGCAGCCGCCTCCGGCGCATAGCGATCGAGCACCGCGGCAAGACCGCGAAACAACTCGGCGAGCCGTTGCGCCAGCATGCCGGTGTCGGCGGCAGCGATGACGCCACACGCGACGTAATGCAGCCGGTTGCCCTCGGCGTCGATGACGCCCCAGCCGGTTCGGCGCAGACCGGGGTCTAGTCCGATGAGCCGCATGATCCGATCAGCGACCGCGGTCCGGCGAACTCACGCGCTCAACCGCGCCATGATGTCGTCGGACACTTCGAAATTGGCGAACACGTTCTGCACGTCGTCGCTGTCCTCCAAGGTCTCAAGCAGCTTGAACAACGCTTCGGCCTCGTCGCGGCCGATCGGCGCAGCGGTTTTCGGACGCCAGACCAGCCGCGCCGCGCCGGGCGCACCGAATTTGCGCTCGAGCTGGTCGCGCACGGCATGGAAATCGTCGGGCGCACAGGTCACGACCCGGTCTTCCCCCTGAATCTCGACATCGTCGGCGCCGGCTTCGACCGCAGCCTCGAACAACGCGTCGAAATCCACCGTCGCTGGAAATACCACCTGGCCGACGCGATCGAACAGGAAGCTGACACTGTTGCTTTCGCCGAGGTTGCCGCCGGCTTTGGCGAAGGCGGCACGAACCTCGCTCGCGGTGCGATTGCGGTTATCGGTCAGCGCTTCGACGATCACCGCGACCCCGCCCGGACCGTAACCCTCGTAGCGCACTTCCTCGTAATTCTCGTTGTCGGCGCCGCCGCTGCCACGCTTGATCGCGCGATCGATCGTGTCGCGCGGCATGTTGGCTTCCTTGGCGGCGATGATCGCCGCGCGCAGCCGCGGATTGGCTTCGGGATCAGCGGCACCACCGCGGGCCGCAGTGGTCAGTTCGCGAATGATCTTGGTGAAGACCTTGGCGCGCTTTTTGTCCTGCGCGCCTTTGCGATGCATGATGTTCTTGAATTGGGAATGCCCGGCCATCTGCCATTCCGGCGACAAGGTGGATTCGCCCCGACCATATCATATCGGTTGAAGCCACAACCATGTGACCGGCGTCCCCGCGGGCATTGAGCCGAGGCAATATGGCAGGAATGCGGCGCGCCCGGCTATGACGGCAACAGCGCGTCTGTCGTTTCCAACTCCTGCGGCCAAGCCGGCGCCAGCTTTCCGCCGATTCGCAGCGGCGCGATGCGCCGCGCCAGTCCGGTGGCGTCGTCGGTTTCGACGATCGCGGCGCAAACCGTGGCGGCGCCATCGGCGACCTGGAGCCGCTCACCCGGCATCTTCTTGACGAAGCGCGCGATCGCGCCGGCGCTTTGCATGCCGATCACCGAATCGTAGTCACCGCACATGCCGACATCGCTCATATAGGCGGTACCCGCCGGCAGAATACGGTGATCGGCAGCCGGTACGTGGCTGTGCGTGCCCAAAACCGCCGAGACCCGGCCGTCGCAGAAATAGCCCATGGAGGCCTTTTCGGACGTGGCCTCCCCGTGAAAATCGATCAACGCCGCATCGACCGCACCGAGCGGATGCTCGTCGAGCAGCTTGCCGACCGCCGCAAACGGATCGTCGATCGCGTCCATGAACAGGCGGGCCATGGCGTTCATCACCAGCACCTTGCGCCCATCACGCGTCGCAAACACGCCGTGGCCGCGCCCCGGGGTGCCGGCCGGGAAATTGATCGGCCGCAGCAGGCGAGGATCGTTCGCGATATAGGGAATGATCTCGCGGCGATCCCAGACGTGGTTGCCCGTCGTGATGACGTCGCAGCCCGCGGCGTAAAGCTGTTCGCAGATCTTGTCAGTGATGCCGAAGCCGTGTGCCGCGTTCTCGCCGTTGACGACGACGAGGTCGAGTCCGAAGGCGCGCCGCAGACGCGGCAGCTCCGCCACGACGGCGTCGCGTCCCGCGCGCCCCACCACGTCGCCGCAAAGCAACAGCCTCATGTCGAAACTTTCAACCTTTGCGTTCGCGGAACCATTGCACGCCGCGTTCGGTGATAACCGCATCGAGCGGCACGTCGGTGTCCTCGTGCGGCAACTCGCGCTCCTGCTGCACGGCGAATGCCAGCCCGATCGCGAGCAGCTTTTCGTTCTGCGCGCGCAAGCCGGGCAGCGTGCGATCGTAATAGCCGGCACCGGTGCCAAGGCGATGGCCTTTGCCGTCGAACGCCGCCAGCGGCACGAACACGGCTTCGGGCGCGACCTCGGGCGATGACGGGAGCGGCGCGGGCAAGCCCTGGGCATCGGGCGCCACCGGATCGCCCGGCGCCCATGCGCGAAAAACCAGCGGCGCATTCTTCGCCGTGACGACCGGCAGCGCCAAGCGATGGCCGTTATTGCGCAGCGACGTGAGCGCCAGCAGCGGATCGACCTCGGAGCCGCGTTGGAGATAACCGGCGACGACGCACTGCGACGGCAGATAAAGCTCCGGCAAATAATTGCTCAACTGGGTCGCGACCTGCGGGCCGATGGCGCGATAGGCCACCGACCGGCGTTCGCGCGCCTGGGCCCTAAGGGTCGCTTTCAGCGCAGGGATGTCGGCGGTGCTTCGGTTCATGCGGCGGGCTGCGTGAAAATTAAAGTGAGGATGGAGCCGCGTCGGCCGTCGGCCTTGACGAACCCTCGTGACCCGCTAACGCAGGTGGGAACCATATGCCGGAACCAGGGCTCCGGTAGGGACAGTCCCCGAGGTGTCGATATCGGCCCCGGGGTTTCATGCGCCTAACGCACCGCGCAGCCCCATCCTCGCCGTTATAATTGGGTTGCTTCGAGACGCGCTGCAACCGTTTCGATGCGTAACGCCAGTCGTTCGATGCCGTCGGCCAGCGCATCTTCGTCGACGGCAGACGCCGCCGGGCTGTTCGACGATGTGCGCGCGCGCCGGAGCGTCTCGCGCGCTTCGCTCAACTCGTCGGCCAGCAACAGGGCCGCCATCACCAGCAGGCGGGCTTCGCCCGCTTGCGGCGCATCTTTAGCAAAACCGACAACTTTGGCGTCGATGCTGCGACCAAGCTGACGTACGCGGTCTTCCTCGCCCGGCTCGCAGGCGATGATGTAGGAACGACCGTTGATGGCAACCGTCACCTGCGGCATCAACCCTCCAGCACCCGGTCAAGCCGGCTGATCACGGCGTCGATCCGCGCAGCCACATCGGCCGGGGGTCTGCCGGCGGGCGATTCGGCCCGCGGCGCGGCGCGCCCAGAAACGCTGGCAGCTGCCGATTCGAGGCGAACCACCGCCTGTTCCAGCCGGCCGGCCGCCTGTTCGAGTCGCCCCACGTCTAGGTCCCCCAAAGTGATTCGACGACTCTAGGCGGTTTGTAAACGAAACGTCAACGCAGGCAGGTACTTAATGTGTGAATCCGGTAACGGAGCATTAACCTTTAAATTGTCTTATAGACGCAACTAATGGCGACGATTTAAGGAGCCAGGTCCGTGACGGCATCCGCTCTCTGGCAATTCGATCAGCTTTCCCCGGAAGCGCGCAATGCCGCCGACGGGACGGCGCGGCGCGCCGGCTTGCCACTCGCTCAGTGGCTCGGCCGGTTGATCGCCGAGACCGCCGCCGCCGAAGGCGTCACGTTGGGTGTCGCGCCGCGCGTCGTTGCGCCGCCGCCGATGCCGCCGCAACCCCGCGCCGTTGTTCAGCCGCTGCCGATTCGTCCGGCCGCGCCGCCGCGGGCGGCAACGCCGATGCCGCAACCGACCATGC
>DATEMD010000163.1:0-19764 GCA_035275845.1 Allostellaceae bacterium
AGCAGGAGGTCGGCGCCGGTCGCACCGTCGGCGATGGCGCGCAGCGCGTCGGCCTTGTCTGGCGCGATCGGCAACTGCACCGGCACACCGCCTTCGCCACTGACGAACGCTGCGAGCGCGATGCCGTTCGAACTGACGATCTGATTGGCGCCGATCGGATCGCCGGGTAGCACCACCTCGTCGCCCGTCGGCAAGATGGCAACGCGCGGCCGGCGCCGCACCAGAAGCCACGGCCGGTTCATCGCAGCCGCCAATCCCACGTCGCGCGCGCTCAATCGCGTGCCGGTTCTGAGAATGGTGTCGCCTTCGCGAAAATCGAGCCCGGCCGGCCGGATATAGCGGCCGGACTTGGGCGCTTCCTTGACGATGACGGTATCGCCGTCGCGTTGCGTATCTTCCTGAATCACGATGCAATCGGCTCCGTCGGGCACCGGCGCTCCGGTGAAGATGCGCACCGCTTCGCCGGGCTTGAGTGCCTTGCCATAGGCCTGGCCGGCCGGCGCGCTGCCGACGACCTTGAGTGTCGCCGGTACGTTTTTGAGATCGGCGCTGCGTGCGGCATAACCGTCCATCGCCGAGGCCGGAAAGGGCGGTTGCGTCCGCCGCGCGGCGACGTCTTCGGCAAGCACGCGGCCCGCGGCCTCGCTCACCGCAACTTGCTCGGCGCCCAGCGGCTCGATCAGCGCCAACAGCCGGCGCTTGGCTTCGTCGACCGCGATCATGCCTGGCTTGGCGCCATCCATCATGGGGCCTTGAATTCGCCCGACTTGCCGCCGGATTTGTGCACCAAGCGGATGTCGGAGAGCTGCATGCCGCGGTCCACCGCCTTGAGCATGTCGTAGACCGTAAGTGCCGCCACCGCCACCGCGGTCAGCGCCTCCATTTCGACGCCGGTGCGGCCTTTGAGCTTGCAGGTCGCGGTGATGTCGACGGCGTTGCGGTTCTTGTCGCAGCGCAGATCGACCGCGACCGACGACAGCTCGAGCGGATGGGTGAGGGGAACGAGGTCGCTGGTGCGCTTGGCGCCCATGATGCCGGCAAGCCGCGCGACGGCGAGCACGTCGCCTTTCTTGGCCTTACCCTTGCGCACCAGGTCGAGCGTCGCGCGCTTCATGATCACGCTGCCTTTGGCGACGGCGACGCGTTCGGTCACGTCCTTTTCCGAGACATCGACCATGCGCGCCGCGCCTTTCTTGTCGAAATGCGTCAGGCGCGGCTTGTTCATGCGCGTGCCTCGGCGGGCGCGAACAGCGAGCGTGCTGCCTGTTCGACATCGGGCTGGCGCAGCAGCGATTCGCCGATGAGGAACGCCTTCGCGCCGGCACGCGCCAACCGCTTCACATCGGCCGCTTTTGTGACGCCGCTTTCGCTCACCACCAGACGGTCGCGCGGGATCAATGGCGCCAGCGTTTCGGTGGTGGCGATGTCGGTCTTAAGCGTCTTGAGGTTGCGGTTGTTGATGCCGATGAGCCGCGTCTTGAGCCTGAGCGCGCGGAAAAGCTCGTCCTTGTCGTGGACTTCGACCAATACGTCCATGCCGAGCTCGAAGGCGCGCGCTTCGAGCAACGCGGCGTCGGAATCCATTACCGCTGCCATGATGATCAGGATGCAGTCGGCGCCCAATGCGCGCGCCTCGGTCACCTGATAGGGATCGAGCATGAAATCCTTGCGCAGCACCGGCAGCTTCACCGCCGCGCGCGCCAGCACCATGTGCTCCGGGCGGCCCTTGAAATTGGGCTCGTCGGTCAGCACCGAGAGACACGTCGCGCCGCCGCGCTCATAGGCGCGCGCCAGCGCCGCCGGATCGAAATCCGGCCGGATCATGCCGCCCGACGGCGACGCCATCTTGATCTCCGCGATGAGGCCGGGATGGCCGGCGGCGACCGCCGCTTCGAGCGCCTTGAGGAAGCCGCGTGGCGGCGGCACGCGCTTCACCGCCTGCGCCAAGGCACCCGGCGAGTGCAGCCGCTTGTTGGCGGCGATCTCGGCGCGTTTTTCCGCGCAGATTTTCACCAGCACGTCGCTCATGCCGGCACCGTCTCGTTGGTGATCGCCACCATCTTGTCGAGCGCGCGCCGAGCCGCGCCCGAGGCGATGGAGTCCACGGCCTGCCGCACGCCCGCCGTCAGATCTTTGGCGCGGCCGGCAACGATCATCGCCGCAGCCGTGTTGAGCAGCACGCAGTCGCGCAACGGTCCGGTTTCACCGGCGAGAATGGCTTTGAGCTTCGCCGCATTTTCCGCCGGATCGGCGCCCTTGAGCTGCGCGATCTGCGCGCGCGGCAAGCCGGCCATCTCAGGCGCAATCTCGAAGGTCGAAAGCTTGCCGTTCTTCCATTCGGCGACGGCGGTCTTGCCCGTTGTCGTGATCTCGTCGAAGCCGTCGCCGTGCACCACCCACGCATGTTCGGCGCCGAGCTTGCCCAGCACCTCGGCGACCGGCACGACCCATTGCGGCGCGAAGACGCCGACCAGCAGCCGCTTGACCAGTGCCGGGTTGGACAATGGACCGAGCAGGTTGAAGACGGTGCGCGTGCCGAGCTCGACCCGCGTCGGATTCACGTGTCGCGTCGCGGCATGATAACGCGGCGCCATCATGAAACCGATGCCGGCTTCGTGGATCGCGCGCTCGACCAGCCGCGGGTCGGCTTCGATGTTGACGCCGAGCGCGGCCAGGATGTCGGCCGAGCCCGAATGCGACGAGAAATTTCGGTTGCCATGCTTGGCGACATGCGCGCCGGCGCCGGCGGCGACGATCGCCGCCGACGTCGAGACGTTGAAGCTGCCCCTGCCGTCGCCGCCGGTGCCGACGACGTCGATCGCGTCGGCCGGCGCCTTGATGTGCAGCGCCTTGCTGCGCATGGTGTGCACCGCGGCGGCGATCTCGTCGACCGTCTCGCCGCGCACCCGCAACGCCATGAGAAAGCCGCCCATCTGTGCCGGCGTCGCGTCGCCCGACATCATGGCGTCGAACGCGCCGGTCGCCTCGCTTTGGGACAGCCGTTCGCCCACCGCCAATTTCGCCAGCAGCGCCTTGAAGTCGGTCTTGTCGCTCATGCGGCGACGCTTTCGGCGGCGGCGAGGGCGAGGAAGTTTTTGAGCAGACGGTGGCCGCCTTGCGAGGCGATGCTTTCGGGATGGAACTGCACGCCGTGCACCGGTCGCTCGCGGTGCTGGACGCCCATGATGATGCCGTCCTCGGTTTCGGCGGTGATCGCGAGCGAGGCGGGCAGGCTGGCGCGCTCGACGATCAGCGAGTGATAGCGCGTCGCGTCGAATGGATTCGGTAGTCCTGCGAAGACGCCGCTGTCGTGGTGGCGGATCGCGCTCAGCTTGCCGTGCATGGGTACCTTGGCGCGCACCACCTTGCCGCCGAACGCCTGACCGATCGCCTGATGGCCGAGACAGACGCCGAGCAACGGAACGCGTCCGGCCTTGGCGATGAGTTCGAGACAGATGCCGGCCCGGTCGGGGTCGCTCGGCCCCGGCGAGATGACGATGCCCTGCGGCTTGAGCGCGAGTGCATCAGCCACCGACAGAGTGTCGTTGCGTTTGACAACAACCTCGGCTCCAAGCTCGCCGAGGTAGTGCCACAGGTTGTAGGTGAAACTATCGTAGTTATCGATCAGCAGGAACATATCGGGGCCTCGTTGCCGAACTTATATCAGGCCGCACCGGCGCTGTGAAATCGAGTAAACTGGAGCATTCCCAGCCGGCAGCGCGTCTCAGAAAAAGCGCGTCGGCAGGGGATCGCCCGGTGCCGTGAAACCGGGCTTGGGGGTAGTGCGTGGCAGTGGACGAGACGACTGAGCATCGCGACGAGCCTTCGCCGCCGGCACCGCCGCGCGCGCGGCGACGCTGGCGCCGGTGGGCGTTGCTGGCGCTTGTGCTGCTGGTGGCGTTCGGCATCTGGCACGAGCGCGAGCGGCGGATCGACAACGGTGCGGTCGCGACCATTCCGCCGGCGACGGTGCCACTGCCGCTGCCCGATGTCGCACCCACCGCCGGTATGCCGGCGTGGATCCGGTATGCGATGCCGGCGGTTGCGACCAACCAGCCGCGCATCGCTATCGTCATCGACGGGCTCGGCGTCGATCGCAGCGCAACGGCGCGCGCCATCGCGCTGCCGCCAGCGGTGACGCTGTCGTTCGCCGCTTACGCGAGCGATCTCGCCGATCAAACTGAATCGGCGCGCAGCGCCGGCCACGAACTGCTGCTGCATGTGCCGATGGAGCCGATCTCGGTGACCGCGGCGATGAGCGCCTACGGCCTCGGACGCAACATGCCGCACGACGAGCTGGTGCGACGTTTGCGTTGGGATCTCGCGCGCTTTGACTCTTATGTCGGCGTCGACAACCACATGGGCACCGCATTCGCCCAGGACACGCCGGCGATGCGGGTGGTGATGGACGAGCTCAGGCGGCGCGGCTTGCTTTATCTCGATGCGCGCGCGGTGCCGACGGCGCCGGTGGCGGTGGCAGCGCACGATTTCGGCGTGCCCTATGTCGCGCGCGATATTTTCCTCGACGGCGAACAGGCGGCGATTTCAGTCGACTCGCGCCTGGCGCAGCTGGTCAAGCTCGCGCGCGAACGCGGCAGCGCCATCGCCGTTGGCCATGCGCACGACGAGACGTTAGCGGCGCTGCAACGCTGGGTGCCGACCTTGTCGCACCAAGGGGTCGTGCTGGTGCCGTTGACGGCGGTGATCAAAGCGCGCGGCGGCTGAGACCGCGGCCGCGTTACTTCGCCGGCGTCGATAGCGGCTTGCCGCGGTCGAGCACTAGCACCGAGATCGAATAGGTCATGGTCGATGAGACGTTGCGCGTCTCGTGAACCAGGCCGGCGGGATTGTGATAGGCCTCGCCGGCTTTTACGGTCAGCGGCGGCTTGCCGTTGAAATAGACGATCTGCAGCGTGCCCTCGGTCACCAAGCCGTATTCGTCGCCGTCGTGATAGTGGCGGCCGCTGCTGGCGTTGGGCGGCCACTCGACCGATAGCATCGTGGTGGTCTTGCCTGGTATGCCGCTCACCGGCACATGATCGAGGAACATATGCGTCGGGATCGGCTTGGGCGGTGCGGCAGGCTGCGCGTCGGCGCTCGCCGCGAGCAACGCTGCCGCCGCGGCGGCAACGACAAAAATTCGAATCATCTTGGCCCCCCGGATTGAGATGCAGCAGCCCGCGTTCCCGCGGGCGGCGGTCTGTCGTCAGCGCGCAATCGGCCCGCGCACGACCGTGACATCGCCTTCTTTCTCGACCGAGAAGTGCAGATCGGCGGGCGTCAGCAACGACGGCTCCTCGCGGATGATTTGGAGGGAGGTGGTTTTTTCTGGAGTCACGATCGTCACCGGCGGCTGGACGCGGGGCGCCGGCGGATAAACCCACAGCGGCGCGAACATCGTGGTGCCGGAGCTGCTACTGGCGGGCACGGCTGAACCGGCGCTGAAGACCAAGGTGCCCAATGCGATGGCCGAAGCCAAAACGGCGCGGGCGAAGGTGTACGGCATGAAATCCTCCGTCGCTCGCGCGCGAGTATTGGGTGATTCGCGTTAACCGTCACGCAAAATCCAGCGACTCGCAGGCCAGATTGCCCTGCGAGCCGAAACTCGTGCGCAGCCGCTCGGCGGCCGGTTCAGCCAGCCACCGCGTGGCGGTCCGAGGCGACCGTTGATGTGGGGGCGGGGTGGAGCCGCTCCGCACCGCGCCAAATCTCGATACTGTCGCAGCGTTCACGCTTCTCGGCCAATTCCGTGCCGAAGGAGATCGCGGCATCCACCGTTTCGGCCTCGAAATTCTCGGCGCCGATGATGTGGCCGTTCTCGTCGAGGAAATAGCACCGTACGAAGCCCATGAGCCCCTCCTGATCCGATTGACCCCGAACCATGCCAGGAGTGTAACCCTTTATTTCAAAACTGCCAGTTTTATTTATATTCGTAGAATTATTCTATGTGTTTGTTGTTCTATCTACTTTATAATTACAATGAATACATATCGGATATTGAGACCAGTGGGTCCATGACGATGTCCGCTTTCTAGACACAAAGTGAGTAATTGACTCAATCCCCGCAATACACCGTTAATAACGCATAAGGAGGATGCCGAAGGTATCCATGGCTCTCAACCGACCGCAACGGCTGCAGATCATGTTGACCGCGGAAGAACTCGCCCTGCTCGACGATTGGCGCTTCAAGACGCACATGCCGAGCCGCGCTTCGGCGGTCCGCGAGCTTTTGCAGCGCGGCCTCGCCGCCGAAGGTTTCGCGCTCGCCACGGCGGGCCGTCACTCGGGCAGCTTTGGCGTGACCGCTGAGACGGGCGACGCCGCGCCGTCGAAGCGCCGCTCTGGCAGTCGACGCTAGCCGCCTCAACGCCGCGCGAAGTCGACTGCTTCTTCGGCCGCACGGAAAAGCGCGCGCGCCTTGTCCTGGATTTCCTGATACTCGGCCGCCGGATCGCTGTCGGCGACGACGCCGCAGCCGGCCTGCACCACCATCTTGCCGTCCTTGACGATCGCGGTGCGCAGCACGATGCAGGTGTCCATGCTGCCGTCGCCGGCGAAATAGCCGATGCCACCGGCATAGAGGTTGCGCCGCTCGGGCTCGAGCTCGTCGATGATCTCCATCGCGCGTACCTTGGGCGCGCCGGACAGCGTGCCGGCCGGAAAGCCGGCCATCAGCGCATCGAGCGCTTCGATCTTGGGCGAGGCGTTGCCTTCGACATGCGAAGAAATGTGCATGACGTGGCTGTAGCGTTCGATGACGAATTGCTCGACCACCTTGACGGTACCCGTGGTGGCGACGCGGCCAACATCGTTGCGCGCCAGATCGAGCAACATCAGATGCTCGGCGCGCTCTTTCGGATCGGCGAGCAATTCCTGGGCGAGCTTTTCATCTTCGGCCGCGTCCTTGCCGCGGCGCCGCGTGCCAGCCAGCGGCCGGATGGTCACCTTGCCGTCGCGGAGCCGCACCAGGATCTCGGGGCTCGATCCGACCACGGCGAAATTCCCGTAATCGAGGAAGAACAGGAACGGCGAGGGGTTCAGGCGTCGCAGCGCGCGATAGAGCGCGAAAGGCGGCAGCGTGAACGGTACGCTAATCCGCATCGACGGCACGACTTGGAAGATCTCGCCGGCGCGGATGTATTCCTTGGCCGTCGCCACCATGCGCATGCATTCGTCGCGCGTCATGTTGGCGGTCGGCGCCGGTAGCTCGTCGACCGTCGCGACCGATTCCGGTCGATGCGGCAGGCTGCGCTCGAAATCCGCCAGCACGTCGGCGATGCGCTCGCCGGCCGCGCGATAGGCCTGCTCGGCGGTGACAGCGGCATCGGGCCATACCGGCGTCACCACGGTGACGCGGTCGGCGATGGTGTCGAAGATGCAGACGATAGTGGGCCGCACCAGCAACCCGTCGGGAATGCCGAGGGTATCCGGGTTGCTGTCAGGAATTTTCTCGACCAGGCCGACGGTGCCGTAACCGAGATAGCCGAACAAGCCGGCGGCCATCGGCGGCAGGTCTTTCGGTGTCGCGACGCGGCACTCCTTGATCAGCGCGCGCAGCGAGGCGAGGGCGCCCTGGTTCTGCGGCTCGAAACGGTCAGGTGCCGAACGCGCGTGGCGGTTGATCTCGGCGCGGTCGCCGAAGCAACGCCAGACGAGATCCGGCATGAGGCCGATGAAGGAATAGCGGCCGCGCGCCGCGCCGCCCTCGACGCTCTCGAACAGGAAGCTCAGCGGCTTGCCATCGGCAAGCTTGAGCATCGCCGAGACCGGCGTCTCGAGATCGCTGACCAGCGACGTCCACACCAGCGCCGGCTTGCCGGCGGCGTGCGCCGCAGCGAACTCCTTGAACTCGGGCGACAGCTGCATGGCGCTACAGCGCGCGTTGCAGATTGGTCTGGTTGATCTCGACTGGATAGCGTGCGCGCAGCGCCTGCGAGAATTCGCCGAGGAACTCGGTCTGCATCTGCTGCGCCAGCCGATGCGCCAGCTCGTCGACGATCGCCTTGTCCGTCGCCGGATTGGCTTTCTGGATGGCGGTGAGTTGCGCGACGGCATAGCCGTCGCCGGCCGGCGCGAACGTTGCGGCATTGGGCTTCAAGCCGAAGAGCGGGCCGATCAGTGTCGGCGACACCTTGGCGCCGCCTGAACGCATTACCGGACCGGTGCTGCTGACCACCAGCTTGCGCTTGGCGGCGATCGCCTTGAGCGATTGCCCGGCATTAACCTCGTCGGCGATCTGTTTGGCGAGCGCGGCAAGCGCTTCACTGCGTTGCTGCGCCTGCCAGAGCGTCGCGACGCGGTCGCGCACCTGATCAAGCGGCGGAACGCCCGATGGCGTCACCTTGTCGACATGGACGAGGAAATAACCGTCGTCGCCGAGATCGTCGAGCGCGCTGCTCTGACCGGGGGCGGTGGCGAACGTGGCTTGCAGCACTTTGGCTTTCGGTTGCGGCAGCGACGCGGCCTTGCCGTCGGCAAGATTGCCTTGCGCGTCGATGCTGGCGACGGTCGTCGTCTTCATGCCGAATTGCTTCGCCACCGTTTCGAACGCACCGCCACCGGCGAGCGCGTCGTCGATATGATTGGCGAGCTGCGCGATCTGGTCGCCGGCCATGTCGCGCGCGACGTCCTGGCGCAGCTTGGCCTTCACCTGGTCGAAGCTCTGCGTCTGCTCCGGTTTGATCGCGTTGATGCGCACGATGTGCCAGCCGAACGAATCTTGAACCGGCTGGGTCACGGTGCCCTGCTTGGCCGCGAACGCGGCGTCACCCAACGCCGGTGGCAGGTCCTGGCGGCGCATCCAGCCCAGATCGAGCGTGTCGGCACTGGCGCCGGCGACTGCCTTGGCGACGGTGGCAAATGGCTTGCCGGCGGCAAGCTGCGCCTCGGCGGCGTCGGCTTTTGTTTTGTCCGACAGCAGCATCTGTTGGAGCTGTCGCGTTTCCGGCGTGTGGAACTCGTCGAGCCGCGCCTGATAGGCGTCCTTGAGCTTGTCGTCGGGCACGTTGATGCCGGCGGCGAGGTCGTTGATGGTCAATGTCGCGAGCGTGAAGCTGCGGCGTTCGGGCGTGCGGAACGCGTCCGGATGCGCCTTATAGAAGGCGGCAAGGTCCTGCTCGGACGGCTTGGGCGCTGCCGGCGCCGCCGATGCCGGCACCATTACGACGTCGGCGACCCGGCGTTCGGCCTCGGCGCGATAGATCGCGTCCGACAGCTCCTGGGGCGGCCGGACGCCTTCGGTCAACGAGATCGTCAACTCGTCGCGTTCGAGATCGGAACGCAGCAATTGTTCGTATTGCGCGTCGTTCAGCCGGTTCGCCGCCAGGATTTGATTGTAGACGTTGCGGTCGAATTGGCCGTTGGAGCCGCGGAACGCCGGATTGTCGACGATCGCCTTGCGTACCGCTTCGCCGCCGACACGGATATTGAGCCGGTCAGTCTCATGCGCGAGCACCGCGGACTCGATCAGCCGGTTGAGCGCGGCGTCGACGACGCCAAGCTGCTTCGCCTGGTCGATGCTCAGGCTGGCGCCGCCAGACGCGCGGCGCAGCCGATCGATGTCGGCGTGCACCGATTGCTGCAATTGCGTCGCCGCGATCCGCTCGCCGGCCACGGTCGCGACCGAGGTGTCGACGTTGCGGTTGCGGAAGATGTCGCCGATGCCCCAAATGCCGAAGGTGACAATCAGCACGGCGAACAGGATCTTGACGACGAATGAGGTGGCTTTGGAGCGGATGGCTTGCAGCATGGTGGAGCCCGGAATGGCGCGGCGGGCTTGCGCCGCGCCGGGTTGCGCGCGCGGATGATAGGGGCGGGCGAGTGGCGCCGCAACGCCGAAAGCGCCGTGCTCTGGCGGGCGTCTGACGCCTATGGTAGAGCGGCCTGATGCGCAAGCTGGTCGCCGGCAACTGGAAGATGAACGGCCTCATGGCCGACGGCGTTGCCCGTGCGCGCGATCTTGCCGCCCGCGCCAAGGCGACGCCGCTTGCCTGTGAGATTGCGCTATGTCCACCGGCGACGCTGTTAGCGCCGGTCGCGCAAGCGATCGCCGGCTCGAGCCTGACGCTCGGCGGTCAGGATTGCCACACCGCGGCTGCGGGTCCGCACACGGGCGATATCGGCGCACCGATGCTGAAGGATGCCGGTTGCACCTATGTCATCGTTGGCCATTCCGAGCGCCGCCAGGATCATAAGGAGAGCGATGCCGTCGTGCGCGCAAAGGCCGTAGCCGCGGTTGCCGCCGGCCTGTGCGCCATCGTCTGTGTCGGCGAAACCGCAGCCGAGCGCGCCAGCGGCCGCACGGAAACGACTGTCGTGCGCCAGCTGCAAAATTCGCTGCCACCGAAACTGGGCGCCGCCACGTTGGTGGTGGCTTATGAACCGATCTGGGCGATCGGCAGCGGCCGCACGCCGACGGCGCAGGATGTTGCTTCGGTGCACGCGCGCATTCGCGCGACATTGCGCGATCTTGCTACTGATTCCGCCAACGTGCGTATCCTCTATGGCGGCTCGGTCAAGCCAGCCAATGCCCGTGATCTCGCGGCTGTCCCCAACGTCGACGGGTTTCTGGTCGGCGGCGCGAGCTTGAATGCCGATGAATTCTGGGCGATTGCCGCCGCATGCGGTTGAGCGGCGGCGCCCGTCGGCGCGAAGAGATGCGGAGTCCATGATGCTCGACCGTCGCGCTGTTTTGCTCGGCCTGTTGTCGTGTCCGATCTGCGCGTCGGCGGTGCGGGCGGCCGAAGGCTCCCATTGGAGTTACGAAGGCGCCGACGGGCCGGCGCAATGGGGCGAACTCGATCCCGACTTTAAAACGTGCGCCGTCGGCACGCAGCAATCGCCGATCGACCTCAAGGGCGCAATCAAAGCCGACTTCGGTCATCTTGAACTCGATTGGAAGCCGCAGGCTTTCGCTCTCGTCAACGATGGCCACACCATCCGGGCCAATGCCAAGACGGGCAGCTTCGCGCGCGTCGCCGGCGAGACTTATGCATTGCGGCAGTTCCACTTCCACGCACCGAGCGAGCACGCCATCAACGGAGCGCGCACCGCCATGGAAGTGCATTTCGTGCATGCCGGGGCCGGCGGCCGTTACGCCGTCGTTGGCGCGTTCATGAAATCCGGCGCGACCAGTGCGGCGTTCGGCGCGATCATGGCTGCCGCGCCGCGTTCGCCGGGTGACAGTGCGTTGCGTCGGCCGATCGATCCGCGCCAATTGGTTCCGGCGAAAAGCGACGTCTATCGATATGCCGGCTCGCTGGCGAGGCCGCCGTGCAGCGAAGTGGTCGACTGGAACGTCTATGCGCGGCCGATCGAAGTTGCCGCTGGCGACATCGCCGCGTTCCGTGCGCTCTATCCGATGAACGCGCGGCCGCTGCAGCCGCTCAACCGGCGGTTCATACTGATCGGTCGCTAAGCGCGGCCGCGCCGTGAATCGTGACGTGGTGGCATACCACGAGTGCAATCGCGCGCCGTCCCACCGCCTTACACCTTATTCATGTAACGCACGTGCAACGGCTGGTCCTCGATGGGCCGAAAGCCCTTGAAAGTCCTTGAAGCGTTGGCGCGCTTTGCGGATGATGAGCGCACGATAAAGAACGACGTGTTCTCGCGGGCGGGGGAGGCCAAAACGACAGCAGCGAGCGGCGCTCGCCTTTTCCTTCATCGTCATTGAATTAACGTGGCTGGCTGCGTTCCGCGGCCGGTTCCACAACAGCGTGGCAGTTTAAAAGCAACCGCAAACAATGACAGACAACAGGGAGTGAAACGATGACTGAGTCGAAGTCGTCCACCATCGGTCGCCGCACGATCATCAAGGCGACGGCCGCCGCGGGTCTGGCGCAGGTCGCCGCACCCTTTGTCATCTCGGCGCGTGCCGCCGACAACATCAAGATCGGCCTCGACGATTGCTTCACCGGCACCTATGCCGAGACCGGCACGAACGAGAAGCTCGGCGCGATGTTCGCCGTCGACGAGATCAACAAGAAGGGTGGCATCCTCGGCCGCAAAGTCGAGATGATCTCCGAGGATTCGACCAGCTCCGACACTGGCATCGCGGTGCAGAAGGCGCACAAGCTGATCGACCGCGACAAGGTCGACTTCCTGCTCGGCAACGTGAACTCGGCGATGGCGCTCGCCATCGGCGAAGTCGCGGGCCAGGCCGGCAAGCTGCTGGTCGTCACCGGCGGCCACACCGACGCCGTCACCGGCACCGATTGCCACTTCAACGTCTTCCGCGTCTGTAGCACCACGCGCATGGAAGCGAACGCGGTTTCGGATACGCTGTTCAAGAAGTACGGCAAGAAGTTCTACTTCATCACGCCGGACTACGCCTTCGGTCACACGCTTCAACAAGGCTTCGAGGCTGCGCTCAAGGCCAACAACGGCACCGAGGTGGGCGCGTCGCTGTGTCCGCTCGGCACCACCGACTTTTCATCGTATCTCATCAAAGCGCAGGCGGCGAAGCCGGACGTCATCATCTTCCTCACCAACGGACAGGACGGCGTCAACTCGCTGAAACAGGCGGTGCAGTTCGGCCTCGACAAAAAGTTTGGCATCGCTGGCGGGCTGGAAGAGCTCGAGGTTTTCAATGGCCTGCCGCCCGAAGCGCGCATCGGCACTTGGGTCTTCGAATGGTACTGGAAACAGCCGGGCGTGCCGCACGTGAAGGAGTTCGTCGCCGCGATGCGCAAACGCCTCGGCGGCAAAGTGCCGACGGCGCGTCATTGGTTCGGCTATGTCGCGGCCTGGACTTGTTACTACGCCGCCGAGGGCACGAAGTCGCTCGACGTGGTCAAGATGGCGAAGTACCTGCAGAACTTCAAACTGCCGCCCGAGGTCGCCCTCATGAAGAACGATCCGTTCTACCGCGCGGGCGACAACCAGCTCATGGCGACGCTTTATGTCGGTCACGCAGTATCGCAGGGCAAGGACGACCCCGAAGACCTCTTCGTCATCGAGAAGGAGGTCAAGGGCGTCGATGCGGCTCTGCCCGTGTCCGAGACCGGCTGCAAGTTGAAGTGGCCGGCTTGATCCGATGACTGGAGAGCCGGGCGGGCGAGTATTGTTCCGCCCGGCTTTCAAGCACGCGAACCAAGGACTTCACACAAATAAACAACGTACTTCTAGGGAGTGAACTAAATGACTGAACCGAAGTCGTCCTCGATCGGCCGCCGCACCGTTCTAAAAGGCGCGGCTGCCGCTGGCGTCGCACAAGTCGCCGCGCCGTTCGTGGTTTCCGCCTGGGCCGCCGACACCATCAAGATCGGCCTCGACGACACGTTCACCGGCACTTACGCCGAGCTCGGCAAGAACGAGCAGATCGGTGCGCAGCTTGCCGTCGATCAGATGAACCAGAAAGGCGGCATCCTGGGCCGCAAGGTCGAGCTGATTTCCGAAGACTCGACCAGCGCCGACACCGGCGTCGCCGTGCAGAAGGCGCATAAGCTGATCGACCGCGACAAGGTCGACTTCCTGCTCGGCAACGTGAACTCCGCGATGGCGCTCGCCATCGGCGAAGTCGCTGGCCAATCCGGCAAGCTGTTGATCGTCACCGGCGGCCACACCGACGCCGTCACCGGCACCGATTGCCATTGGAACGTCTTCCGAGTCTGCAACACGACGCGCATGGAGACCAATTCGGTCTCGCAGACGCTGTTCAAGAAGTACGGCAAGAAGTTCTACTTCATCACGCCGGACTACGCCTTCGGCCACACGCTGCAACTGGGCTTCGAGGCGGCGCTCAAGGCCAACAACGGCACCGAGGTGGGCGCGTCGCTGACGCCGCTCGGCGCCACGGACTACTCGGCCTATCTCATCAAGGCGCAGGCGGCCAAGCCGGACGTCATCATCTTCCTTACTGCCGGCCAGGATGCGGTCAACTCGCTGAAGCAGGCGGTGCAGTTCGGCCTCAACAAGAAGTTCGCGATCGCCGGCGCGCAGCAGGAGCTCGAAGTGCTCAACGGCCTGCCGCCCGAAGCGCGCATCGGCACCTGGGTCTTCGAATGGTACTGGAAACAGCCGGGCGTGCCCTTTGTGAAAGAGTTCGTCGCCGACATCCGCAAGCGCAATGGCGGCAAGGTGCCGACGGCGCGCCATTGGTTCGGCTATGCGGCGGCATGGACGTGCGCGCTCGCGGCCAATCACACCAAGTCGCTCGACACACCGAAGATGGCGAAGTTCCTTCAGAACTTCAAATTGCCGCCTGAGGTCGCTCTCATGCCGAACAATCCGTTCTACCGCGCGGGAGACAATCAGTTCATGCCGACGCTCTTTGTCGGTCACGCGCAGTCGCAAGGCAAGGACGACCCCGAGGATCTCTTCGTCGTCGATCAGGAGGTCAAGGGTCCCGATGCCGCGCTGCCCGTTTCCGAGACCGGCTGCAAGATGAAGATACCGGCCTGAGCTTGACAAAAGGAGGCGGGCGCCGCGCTGTCGCGGCGCCCGTTTTCGCAGCACCGGCAGAGAATTTGGCGGTTGAGACGGTATCGTGTGCAAGCGCCGCGCGATGGTGATAGGTCGGGAATAGTCGAAGGCGATGACCGAACTCATTCTCTACAACGTTTTTAACGGCCTGGTCATCGGCGCATTCTATGCGCTGATGGCGCTCGGCCTGTCGTTGATCCTCAATCTTTCGGGCGTGATCAACTTCGCCCATGGCGGCTTCCTCACGCTCGGCGGCTATCTCGCCTTCGTGCTGGTGCCGTTCGTCGGCTTCTGGGGCGCGCTGCTGATCTCGCCGTTCCTCACCGCGGCCTTCGGCCTGGTGATCGAGCGCCTGATGATCCGTCCTCTTTACGGCCGCGATCCGCTTTACAGCTTGTTGCTGACCTTCGGCCTCGCTTTCATCTTAGAGGACGGCACGCGCTTTATCTGGGGACCGCAGACCCTGCCGTTCTCGGTGCCGATCTGGCTGCAAAGCCAGCTCAGCAACGAGTTCTTCTTCCTCACCGGCTACCGCGTGTTCATGGTGGTGCTGGCGATGGTCGCCGTCATCGGGCTGTTCCTGATCTTGAGCCGCACTCGTGTCGGCATGCGCATCCGCGCCGGCACGCTGGATCTCGAGACGGTCTCCGTGCTCGGCGTCAATACGCGCTTCCTGCGTACCGTCAATTTCGGTCTGGGCATCTTCCTGGCGGGCCTCGCTGGCGTGCTCGCCGCCGGCATGCTCGGTTTGCAGCCGACGACCGGCAGCGAACTGATCATGCCGAGCTTCGTCGCCGTCATCATCGGCGGCCTCGGCAGCTTGCCGGGCACGCTGCTGGGCGGGTTGCTCATCGGTGTCGCCTCGGGCGTCACCAGCGTGTTCTTCCCGGATGCGAGCGAGGCGGTGATTTACGTGATGATGGGTCTGGTGCTGCTGGTGCGGCCGCGCGGCCTGCTGGGTGAAGAGGGTCGCTTCTGATGGCTCGTCTCGATAAGCCGGCGGACGCCGCGCGCACCGGCGCGCCGAGCATTTCAGGGGCCGGCTTTCGCCTCGACAAACGCACGGCCGACGCCGTCGTCTGGCTGCTGCTGTTGACCATGCCGTTCTGGATCGACTGGATCGGCGGCTACACCCAGCTCGGCACCCGCGTGGTGATTCTGGCGCTCGCTGCGATGTCGCTCAATTTCCTGCTCGGCTACACCGGCGTGCTGTCGTTCGGCCATGCGGCGTATTTCGGCCTGGGCAGCTACGGTCTCGGACTGACCGTCAAATATCTGGTGCCGAACACTTTGGTCGGCATGGCGGTCGGCATCGCCGCCGCGATTATCGCAGCGGCAATCATCGGCGCGTTGATCGTGCGGCTCCGGGGCATCTACTTCGCGATGGTGACCATCGCTTTCGGGCAGGTGTTCTATTTCATCGCCTACCGTTGGAACAACGTCACCGGCGGCGACGACGGCCTGTCCGGGTGGCACCGGCTGCCGATCGACCTTGGCTTTACCCAGATCGACATTCTCAACAACGACTTGGCGTTCTATTACGTGGCGTTGTTCTGTTTCGCGGTGTCGGTTGGTATCATGGCGTTGCTGCTGCGCTCGCCGTTTGGCCGCACGCTGCTGGCGATCCGCGAGAACGAGCGCCGCGCGCGTTTCCTCGGAATACCGGTCGACCGGCACATCTGGCTGTCCTGGCTCATCTCGTGCACGTTCACCGGCTTGGCTGGCACGCTTTATGCGATGCTGAACAACTTCTCCGACCCGCACGACCTGCACTGGGAGCAATCGGGGAACTTCGTCATCATGGCGGTCTTGGGCGGCATGCGCAGCTTCTGGGGACCGCTGATCGGCGCGGCCATCTTCATCGTGCTCGAGGACTACATTTCGAGCCGGACCGAGAACTGGGAGTCCTTTATCGGACTCTTTTTCATTCTCGTTGTGCTGTTCTTCCCACGCGGCGTCCTGGGCATGATCAAGCGGAAGACCACGCGATGAGCCTGCTCCAGGTCGATAACGTCTCCAAGCGCTTCGGCAATCTGGTTGCCGTCAACGGCGTGTCCATGTCGGTCGAGCCAGGCGAGCTGCGTGCCGTCATCGGTCCGAACGGCGCCGGCAAGACGACGTTCTTCAACCTGATCAGCGGCTTTCTCACGCCGTCGGCCGGCAAGATCACCTTCGACAACCAGGACGTGACCAAGCTGTTGCCGGCGCAACGCGTGTGGCGCGGCATGGCGCGCACCTTCCAGATCACCGAGGTCTTTCCCGAGCTGACGACGCGCGAGAATTTGCGCATCGCGGTCGAGGTCGCAGCAGGTTATCGGCTCAAGACCTGGCTCTCGCGCGGTCTCGATGGTGAAGTCCGGGCCCGCGTCACAGACCTGCTTGAGATGAGTGGACTTGCCGACAAGGCTGACCGCCTGGTCGGCGAGTTGTCGCACGGCGATCAACGCGCGACCGAGATCATGATGGCGCTGGCGCTGAAGCCGCGGCTGCTGCTGCTCGACGAGCCAACCGCCGGCATGGGCGACCAGGAGACCTATGACATCACGCAGCTCATCCACAAGCTGCACAGGGATCAGAAGCTGACGATCGTGCTGATCGAGCACGACATGCGCGTCGTCTTCCATCTCGCCGACCGCATCATGGTCCTGGCCGAAGGCGCGATGCTGGCTGAAGGCACGCCGAAGGAAATCGCCAAGAACGA
Organism: Allostellaceae bacterium; assembly: GCA_035275845.1. Lineage (GTDB taxonomy): Bacteria > Pseudomonadota > Alphaproteobacteria > ATCC43930 > CGMCC-115725 > REEB95. The sequence continues at coordinate 17,126 of DATEMD010000163.1, forward strand.
AGCGGTGCAGACGGCCTATCTGGGGAAGGCTGCATGAGCGGCGCGGTCGTGCTCCAGGCCGAGGACCTGCACACCTATTACGGCAAGAGCCACATCCTGCATGGCGTCAGCCTGGAAGTACGCGAAGGGGAAATCGTCACGCTGTTGGGCCGCAACGGCGCCGGTAAGACGACGACGCTGCGCAGCCTCGTCGGCTTGACCCATCCGCGCGAGGGCACGGTGCGCATCTTCGGCCACGCCACGACAGACTGGTCGCCGTTCCGCGTCGCCGGGATCGGCGTCGGCTATGTGCCCGAAGGACGGCGGATTTTCGCGAACCTCACGGTCGCGGAAAATCTCCTGGTGCCGGTCGACCGGCCGGGACCGTGGACGATCCCGCGCATCTACGAGCTCTTTCCGCGGCTGGCGCAGCGCAAATCCAACAAGGGCCGCCAGCTTTCGGGCGGCGAGCAGGAAATGCTCTCGATCTCGCGCGCGCTCTTGCTCAATCCTAAGCTCCTCATGCTCGACGAGCCGTCGCAAGGTCTCGCGCCGCTGATCGTGCAGGAGGTGTTCAAGGTCGTTGCCGCCGCGCGGAAAGAGGGCATCTCGGTGCTGCTGGTCGAGCAGAACGTGCGTGCTGCGGTCGAGATCGCCGATCGCGCCTACGTGCTCGACGACGGCAAGGTGGTCTATTCAGGTTCCGCCGCCGAGTTCGGCAAGGATGAGGAGCGCGTCCGCGCGCTCGCCGGTGCCAGCGCCGCGAAGTGGGAAGAGGTTTAGGCCGCCGCGACAGGTGGCACGCCGCGGTCTAGAATACCGATCGGTACTGGCGATAACGACAAGGAGAGACAGCATGGCGCAGTCGCTCAAGTCGGTCCGCATCGCGCCCAAGGGCATGGGTCTCGCCGATTTCGTCGCTCAGGAAGAGGGCTTCTTCGCCGCCGAAGGCCTTGCCGTCGAATTCGATTGGAAGACCTTCCGCGGCACGCAGTCGAGCTGGAAAGGCCTCGACTATCTCAACCGGCCGCAGGACCAGCCCTACACCAAGGGCGATGCCGAGGTGATCCAGAGCGCCTGCCAGTGGGGCAGCGTGTGCAACGCCGGCGCCGGCATGGGCCGTTTCGTTTCGGATTGCTACGGCATCTCGCCCTGGGCGATTTACGTCCGGCCGGACTCCAAGATCCGCAAGCCCGAGGATCTGCGCGACGTGCCGATCGCCGTCGGTATGCGCGCCGGCAGCCACTTCAATGTGCCGTGGCGGCTCGAGCCCTACATGCCGCTCGAGAACATCAAGGTGATCAATGTCGGCGGTTTCGGCGCGCGCCTGACGGCGCTGCTCAACAAGGAGGTCGAAGCGGCGAGCCTGCTGCCGCCGCAGATCGCCATGGCCGATCAGCTCGGCCTGCGTAAGGTGATGGAAAACACTTTCCACACCATCTGGTGGGTGCCGGAGCAGCTCGACCAGGCGACGCTCGCTGCCGTGCTGCGCGCGCTGGCGCGGGCGGAACAGGCGATCGACGCCAACCTCGCCAAATACCTGCCGCTGTGGAAGTACGCGCTCCCGGCCGAATTCGCCGACCGCCCGTGGGACTTCAGAAAATTCGGCCGCGGCGAACGCTTCGTTTACGAGAAGCTGCCGGACGGCGAGTTCGACGAGATCATGGAACAGGTGACGCGCTGGGGCCTCGACAATTACCTCAAGGAACGCCGCTTCGAGCAGTTGGCGGTTTCCTCGCGCTAGCTAATCCGACGCTGTGTCAACACGCGGCATAGCGGCAACGCCGCGGCGAAACCGGCGATCTGTCCCAGCATGAATCCGGGCACGTCCTGCGGCCGAATACCGGCGAAACTGTCGGTCAGCGCTCGCGCCAACGTTACGGCAGGGTTGGCGAACGCCGTCGACGACGTGAACCAGTAGGCACCGGTGATGAAGGCGGCGACGGCGAAGGCGGTAACCGGCGCCTGCCGGGCGCGGCAGCCCCAGATCGTCGCCAACAAACCGAAGGTGGCAACCGCCTCGCCAAGCCATTCGCCGCCGCCGGTGCGCATTTTGGTACCCATTTCGAGCACCGGCATTCCGAACATCAGGTGCACGATCCAAACGCCGGCGATCGCGCCCGTTACCTGCGCCGCGATGTAGATCGCCGCGAGGCGCCGGTCGAAGCCGTCGAGAGCAACGGCCGCGAGCGTGACGTATGGATTCATGTGCGCGCCCGAGGCCGGTTCGAAGGCGAGGATCAGCGCCAGCAACGCACCGCCGGTCGCAATCGCGTTGGCAAGGAGGGCGAGCGCGGTGTTCCCGCCGGCAAGGCGTTCGGCCATGATGCCGGAGCCCACCACGGCGATCAGCAGAAATCCGGTTGCGACGAATTCAATCGCGGCGAGGCGCGCACGCGCCGACGCGCGCGTGCTTGGCGCGACAAGAGTCTCGCCATTGGCTTTGGCGTCGACGGTCACGATGCGGCGTCTTCCGGCGTGTGCACGATGCCGATCCGCCGCGCTTCGCGCTGCAAGGCGAGCCGGTCGAGCTTTTCCAAGGGCAGCGCGACGAACAGCTTGATGCGCGTGTCGAGCCGCTGGAAGGCGTCTCGGAAAGCCGCCATTTTCTTCTCGTGCGTGCCCTCGACCGCCGCCGGATCAGGCACGCCCCAATGCGC
>DATEMD010000164.1:0-3028 GCA_035275845.1 Allostellaceae bacterium
GCGCGGGCGCTGGCGCGTCGGCCGCTGGCCGAGATTTCGGGCGGCGAGCGACAGCGGCTGCTGCTGGCGCAGGCCTTGATCGGCAATCCGCAATTGCTGCTGCTGGACGAGCCGCTGATCAGCCTCGATCCGCGTCACCAGGCCGAGGTGATCGGCCTGGTGAAATCGCTTCAGCGCGAGTTGCGGATCACCGTGCTGTTCAGCGCCCACGAGCTCAATCCGCTGCTCGGCGCCATCGACCGCGTCCTCTATCTCGGCAACGGCCAGGCGGCGCTCGGCACCGTCGACGAAGTCATCACCGGCCCCGTGCTGTCCCGGCTCTATGGTGCCGAGATCGAGGTCGTCCGGATCAAAGGCCGCATCTTTGTCATGTCGGGTGGCCACGAATTGGAGGGCGACGATCATCGCCACGATGCCGGCTCGGCGCATTCACACCGGCATCACCACGCTCATTCCGGTCATGCTTGAATACGATTTCATGCGCAACGCGTTTGCCGCCGCGACCATCGTCGCGGTTGTCGCCGGCGCCGTCGGCTATTTCCTGGTGCTGCGCAGCCAGACCTTTGCCGGCCACGCGCTCGCGCATGTCGGCTTCACCGGCGCGACCGGCGCGGTGCTGATCGGCGTGTCACCGTTGTGGGGGCTGGTGCTGGTGACGCTCGCAGCAGGTCTTGGCATGGGGTTCATCGGCGAAAAACTGGCGCAGCGCGATGTCGCCATCGGTCTGGTGCTCGCCTTGGCGCTCGGTCTCGGCCTTTTGTTCCTCCATTTCTTCACCGCCTATGCGAGCCAGGCGACGGCTTTGTTGTTCGGCAACGTGCTCGCCGTCGACGCCCAAACCGTTTGGACGTTGCTGGCGCTCGGCGCGGCCAGCGTCGCCTTGCTGGCGGTGATTTCGCGGCCGCTGTTGTTCGCTAGCTTGCAGCCGGAGCTCGCCGAGGCGAAAGGTGTCTCGCTGCGGCTCTATTCCGTGCTGTTCCTGGCGATCGTCGCGCTGACAACCGCCGAATGCGCCCAGATCGTCGGCGTGCTGCTGGTCTTCGCGCTGATGGTCGGCCCGGCGGCGGCAGCGATGCGGCTGACACACGCGGTGGCGACCGGCGTGCTGCTGTCGGTCGTGTTAGCCGTCGTCGAGGCGTGGCTCGGCCTGACGTTGGCGTTCTACACCGACTGGCCGACCAGCTTTTGGATCACCGCGCTCAGCGTCGCGATTTATCTGCTCGCCAATCTGCGCTGGCCTTCCGCTGTCCGCATCTAGGCGGCTTGCGCACACGCGGCGCAGGTGCCTTCGATCTCGACGACCGTGTCGTGCGCTCGGAATCCCTGGCGTTTGGCGGCGTGCGTCAGTGCGCGAGCGGCCGCCTGGTCTTCGATCTCCGCGACCGAGCCGCATTCGCGGCAGATCAGGAATTGGGCAACATGCCGATGGCCGGTTTCGGCGCAAGGGATGAACGCATTGAGGCGTTCGAGCCGGTGGATCAGGCCCTGTTCGAGCAGGAATTCGAGCGCGCGATAGACCGTCGGGGGTACCGCGCCCTTGCGAACCTTCCGGAGGCGGTCGAGCAGTTGATAGGCGGTGACCGGGCCGTCGGCTTCGAGGACAAGCCCAAGGACGCAGCGGCGTAATTCCGTGAGCTGCGCGCCGTCGCGCGCGCAGGCGGCGGCTGCCCGATCGAGTTGCGCCGTGACGCCACGGCGTCCTTTGGCTGTCATGCCCGGTCCTGCCAGCGGATTCGCAATGTTATGTTATATCACACGACCAAGGCTCGCCAACGGCGTTTGTGCCGCTGGCCGATTAGTGAATCAGCGCTGCGCCAATACCGCCCGCGGCGAGAACGAGGAGCGCCGTCGCCGCCGGCAGGCTTGCGCGCCAGCCAGCAAAGGTCGCCGCGTATGCCGCTTTCAGCACGTTGTTCGATGACATGGCGATCAAGACGGCGCTGATCAGGCCGTCGAGCGGCAAGCCGCCGGGCCCGCTCTGTGCCAGGTTCAAGACGAACGGGTCGATGTCGACGAAACCGACGACCGCCGCCAGGGCGTTGACGCCGAGCGCGCCGAAGCGACTTTGCGCCCATTGCGTGGCGATCGAGGTGACGACGAACAGCACGGCGAACACCGCCGCCGCCGTTAGCTCGAGTGGATTACGCGGCCGCGCCCGGTCTGCGCCGATGCTGACGCGCTGCGCGCGACGGTATTGCAACGCCGCCATGCCGGCGCCGGCCAGCGACAAGAGGGTCGCCGCTGGCGCGATGCCGAGTGCGAGTGGCGGGTCGAAAATCGCGACGATCGCTAGGATCCGCAGATACATGATCGCGGTCGCCAGGATGATGCCGGCCTGCGCCACGGAATTGGTCGCGGGTTTCGCCGCGGCGGCACGCGCCAGAACCACGGTGGTTGCCGTCGATGAATAAAGGCCGCCGAGCAGCGCGACCATCAGGTCGCCGCGCGCCGGCGTGACAAACCGTTGCAGCAAGTAACTCGCATAGGAAAGCGTGCACACCACCAGCAAGGCGAGCCACGCCTTGTAAGGCGTGATGGTGGTCAGTGTGGTGACCGGATGGTTCGGCAGCAGCGGCAGGACGATGCCCGTCAGGATCAGGAACTGCGCGGCGGTGACGATTTCGCTAATCGGCAGGCGTTGCGCCAAGGCGTGCAGCCGGCGGCGGCCGGTCAGTAGCAGCACGGCCGTCACCGTAATCGCGACGACGAGCCACGGCGGCGCGGTCAGCATCGCCGGCCCGATCAGATAGGCCAGCACGTTGCAGATCGGCGCGATCAGCTCGACCGCGGACCGGTTGTCTTCGGTCTGCTCGCCGCCCTGACGCCAATAAGCGACGGTCAGCCAGGCGCCGAGCACCAGTAGACCCGCGACCAGCGGTAATTTGCGCTCGGTGTCGAGCAGGTAGAGCAAGCCACCTGCCAAGGCGAGGAGCGGAAAGGTGCGGATGCCACCAGGCCGCGGCAAGCCGCTATGGGCGTGAAAATCCTCGAACGCCAGCCCGAAGAACAGCGACAGGCCGAGGATCAA
>DATEMD010000165.1:0-5118 GCA_035275845.1 Allostellaceae bacterium
CCTCGACGATCGCGTCGAGGCTTTGCTCGTGCGGCGTTCGATCGAATGCCTCGGTCTGGCCCGGCGTGCCGGCCAGGCGGTCGCCGGCTTTACCCAGGTCGACAAAGCCGTCCGCGACGGCGGTGTCGCCGTGCTGGTCGAAGCGTCGGACGGTTCGGCCGACGGTCGCGGCAAGCTCACGCGGCTGGCGCCAGGACTGCCGGTGGCGGATCGGTTGACCTCCGCCGAACTCGGCCAGGCCTTCGCGCGCGATCATGTCGTCCACGCAGCGCTGCGCAAGGGCCGGCTGGCTAAAAGTTTCATGGCGGAACAGGCCCGTCTCGCAGGCTTCCGCGACGGCGCAAAAGACGCTACGAAGATCAAGGTTTTGGAACGCAATGGCTGACAACAGCGACGAAAAACGCCCGCTGACCCTGGGCGGCCGCCCGAGCGGCAAACTCGAACTGCGCAAGCCGATCGAAACCGGATCGGTGCGGCAAAGCTTCCCGCACGGCCGCTCCAAGACCGTGCAGGTCGAAGTCCGCCGCAAGCGCGCGGGGCCGGGAACCGGTCTGCCGGAACGTCCGGAAGCCGCTCCGGTGGTCGCTAAGGAAGCGCCCAAGCCGGCCGCTCCGCCGCCGTCGCGCCGCGGTGTCGTGCTGCCGCACGGCCTGACGCCAGAAGAAGCAGCCCGCCGCGCCCGTGCCCTCAAGGGCGCGCTCAAGGCCGAAGAACAGGCCGCCGCCGAAGCACGCGCCGCCATCGAACGCGAACAGGAACTCGCCAAGGCCCAGCCCGTTGCGCCGCCGCCGCGACCGACCGAGACTCCCAAGGTTGAGGCGCGTAACGCCGACGAGCAACGCGCCGAACAGCGCAAGGTCGAACAGGCGGCGGAAAACTCGCGCCGCGAGGTCGCCAAGCGTGCTGGCGATGCGGCCGCCGCCAAAGTGGCCGCGCTGTCGGCCGCCGGCAAGGTCAAGGTCGTCGAAGAGGAAGAGGACGACCGCGCGCGGCGTCCCGGCGCCGGCGTCAAACGCCCGGCGATCGCGCCGCGCCGCGACGAGCCGAAGCAGCGCAGCAAGCTCACCGTCACCCGCGCCCTCAACGAAGAGGGCGAAGAGCGGATGCGCAGCGTGGCGCAATTCCGCCGGCAGCGCGAACGCGAGAAGCAGCGCCTCCAGCAGCTCCAGCAAGCGGACGCGCAGGTCAAGCAGGCGCGCGAAGTCGTGATCCCCGAGACCATCACGGTGCAAGAGCTCGCCAACCGCATGGCCGAACAGGGCGCCAAGGTGGTCAAGAAGCTGTTCGACATGGGCGTGATGGCCACCATCACCCAGAACATCGACGCCGACACCGCCGAGCTCATCGTCACCGAATTCGGCCACAAGGCCCGCCGCGTTTCCGAAGCCGACGTCGAAGTCGGCCTGGTCGGCGAAGCCGACGCGCCGGAAACGCTCCGGCCGCGGCCGCCGGTGGTGACGGTGATGGGTCACGTCGACCACGGCAAAACGTCGCTGCTCGACGCGCTCCGTTCGACCGACGTTGTCTCCGGTGAAGCCGGCGGCATCACCCAGCATATCGGCGCCTATCAGGTGGCGCTCAAGAACGGCCAGCGTATCACCTTCATCGACACGCCGGGCCACCAGGCGTTTACGGCAATGCGCGCACGCGGCGCGCAGATCACCGACATCGTCGTGCTGGTCGTCGCGGCCGACGACGGCATCAAGGAGCAAACGGTCGAGGCCATCCGGCACGCCCGCGAAGCCAAGGTGCCGATGATCGTCGCCATCAACAAAGTCGATAAGCCGGACGCCAAACCCGACCGCGTGCGCCAGGATCTGTTGCAGCACGAAGTCGTGCTCGAGCATCTGGGCGGCGACGTGCTCGACGTCGAGGTCTCGGCGACCAAAAGGATCAACCTCGAAAAGCTCGAGGAAGTCATTCTGCTGCAAGCCGAAGTGCTCGACCTCAAGGCGAACCCCAACCGCCCGGCCGAAGGCAGCGTGATCGAGGCCAAGCTCGAACGCGGTCGTGGCTCGGTGGCGACCGTTCTGATCAAGCGCGGCACGCTCAAGACCGGTGATATCTTCGTCGCCGGCAGCGAGTGGGGCCGCGTGCGCGCCTTGATCGACGATCGCGGCCAGACCGTGAATTCCGCCAGCCCGGCGACGCCGGTCGAGGTGCTGGGTCTCAACGGCACGCCACTCGCCGGCGACGATTTCATCGTCATCGAGAACGAAGCCAAGGCACGCGACATCACCGAGTATCGGCAACGATTGCGCCGCCAGAAGGCCGCCGCGGCCGCGGGCCGTGGCACGCTCGAGCAAATGTTCTCGCAGATTGCGGCCGGCACGGCCAAGGAACTCGCGGTCGTGGTCAAATCCGACGTGCAGGGCTCGCTCGAAGCGATCAATGCCTCGCTCAAGGGCCTTGGCACGCAAGAGGTCGCGGTGCGCGTGCTGCACGCTGCGGTCGGCGGCGTCAATGAAAGCGACGTGATCCTCGCCAAAGCGTCCAACGCCGTGATCATCGGCTTCAACGTCCGCGCCAATCCGCAGGCGCGCGATCTGGCGCGGCGCGACGGCGTCGAGATTCGCTATTACTCGATCATCTACGAGGTGATCGAGGACATGAAAGGCGCCCTGTCGGGCTTGTTGGCGCCGACCCGGCGCGAGCGCTTCCTGGGCAACGCCGAGATTCGTGACGTCTTCAACATCAGCAAGGTCGGCAAGGTGGCCGGCTGCATGGTCACCGAGGGCCTGGTGCGGCGTGGCGCCAAGGTTCGGTTGTTGCGCGACAACGTCGTCATCCACGAAGGCAGTCTGAAGACCTTGAAGCGCTTCAAGGACGAGGTTCGCGAAGTGCGCGAAGGCACCGAATGCGGCATGGCCTTCGAGAACTACGAGAACATCGAGAAGGGCGACGTTATCGAGTGCTTCGAGGTCGAAGAGGTCGCCCGCGCCCTTTAGTGGTGCGCCGGCGATCGCGAGGATCGCGATGGCGAAATCCGAGCAGAGTCCACGGGCGTTGCGCGTCGGCGAGGAGATGCGTCACGCGCTGGCCCGCATCTTCGAGCATGGATTGCACGATCCGGCCTTGGCCGGAGTCGCGCTGACCGTCACCGAAGTCCGGGTTTCGCCCGATCTCAAGAACGCTACCGCCTTCGTCGTGCCGTTGGGTGGCAGCCACGCCGCGGAAGTCATGGCCGGCCTCAAACGCGCCGAAGGGTATTTGCGCCGCGAACTCGCCCAGGCGGTCAAACTGCGCTATGCGCCGGCGGTGCACTTCACACTCGACACGTCGTTCGAGTATGCGAGCCAGATCGACTCGCTGCTGCGGCGACCCGAGGTCACGCGCGATCTCGACCCGACGAAACCGGCGCGCAAAAACACCGACGATGACGGCTAAAGCCGCTGCCGCGCGTGTCCATGGTTGGGTCGTTCTCGACAAGCCGCTGGGCCTGACCTCGGCACGCGCCGTCGCCTTGGTCAAACACGCGTTCGGCGCCGACAAGGCCGGCCATGCCGGCACGCTCGACCCATTGGCGACCGGCGTGCTGCCGATCGCCCTCGGCGAAGCGACCAAGACCGTGCCCTTTATTGTCGCGGATCGGAAACTCTACCGCTTCACCGTCGTTTGGGGCGAGGCGCGCACCACCGACGACGCCGAAGGCGACGTGATCGCCCGAAGCGATCGTCGGCCTTCGGCCGACGAGATTCGCCGCGCTTTGCCGCGCTTTACCGGCACGATCAGCCAACGGCCGCCCGATTTTTCGGCAATCAAGGTTGCCGGACGGCGCGCCTATGCCCTGGCGCGCGCTGGTGCGGCGGTTGGCCTGGTCGCCCGCCCGGTCGAGGTCCATCGCCTCGAATTGGCGGCGATTCCGGACAACGACCACGCCGTCTTCGAGGCCGAGGTCGGGCCCGGCACCTATGTTCGCAGCCTCGCCCGCGATCTCGGCGAGGCGTTGGAAACCCGCGGTTTTGTTGCCGATTTGCGACGGCTGGCGGTCGGCCATTTTACCGTTAAACAGGCGATTTCCCTGGATAATTTGGCGGTGCTCGGGCATAGTCCGGCCGCTTCCGGGCATTTGCTTCCGCTCGAGACGGCGCTGGACGACATCCCGGCGCTCGCCCTGACGGAGGACCAGGCGAAAGCCCTGCGTTGCGGTCAGGCCGTGACGCCGTTGCGCGCGCAAGATTGGGCGTGCCTTTCACAAATCGGCAACGGCGCGAAGGTCTGTGCAACGTCGGGCGGCAAGCTGGTGGCGCTCGCCGAAGTCGCGGCCGGGGGAATTCGCCCCCTACGCGTGCTGAACATCTGAATTCGAAGGAGACATTCCCGATGTCGATTAGCGTGGCGCGCAAGCAGGAGCTCATCTCCGAATATGCGCGCAAAGAGGGCGACACCGGTTCGCCCGAGGTTCAGGTCGCAATTCTCAGCGAACGCATCCAGAAGCTCTCCGAGCACCTCGCGGCCCACACCAAGGATTTTCATTCGCGCCGCGGCCTGCTGGTCATGGTGGGTCAGCGCCGCAGCCTGCTCGACTATCTGAAGCGCGTCGATGCCGCGCGCTACGAAGCGCTCATCGACCGCTTGGGGCTGCGCCGCTGAGGCCGCGGTCCACCGGCCGGCCGGTGCCGGCCTTGACGACACAACGCACGGGCGAAGCCGCGGCGATGGGTTTCCATCGCGCGCCGCCCGTTGCCATTGGTTTCACCAGAGAGACAGAAGAGAGAGAGATCGACAATGTTCGACGTGTATCGCAAGGAGCTTAACTGGGGCGGTCGCCGCCTCGTGCTCGAAACCGGCCGGATCGCACGGCAGGCGGATGGCGCCGTGCTCGCGACCTACGGCGAGACCTCGGTGCTGTGCACCGCCGTCGGCGCCCGACAGGTCAGGCCGGGACAGGATTTCTTTCCGCTGACCGTCAATTACCAGGAAAAGACCTTCGCCGCCGGCAAGATTCCAGGCGGCTTCTTCAAGCGTGAAGGCCGTCCGTCGGAAAAAGAGGTACTGACCTCGCGGCTGATCGACCGCCCGATCCGACCGCTGTTCGCACCCGGCTTCCTCAACGAAGTGCAGCTCATCTGCACCGTCCTGTCGCACGATTTGGAGAACGATCCCGACATCGTGGCG
>DATEMD010000166.1:0-11442 GCA_035275845.1 Allostellaceae bacterium
GCATCAACGTTATCCCAAGCTGATTTACGCCGCCGCTTCGGGTTTCGGCCACAGCGGACCGTGGTCGGCTCGGCCGGCCTACGACATGGTCGTGCAAGGGCTCGGCGGCATGATGTCGATCACCGGCAATCCGGGTCAATCGCCGGTGCGCGTCGGCATGTCGATCGGCGACATTGGTGCCGGGCTTTACACGGCCGTCGCCGTCAACGCCGCGCTGGTTGCGCGCGATCGCACCGGTCAAGGCGTCAAGGTCGATGTTGCGATGTTCGATTGCCAGCTGGCGCTGCTCGAAAATGCGATCATGCGCTACACGGTCAGCGGCGAGGTACCCGGCCCGCTCGGCGCGCGTCATCCGACCATCACACCCTTCGAGGCATTTGCGACCGCCGATAGCTACGTCATCATCGCGGCCGGCAACGATGTCACCTTCGGCCGGCTTGCCGCCGCGCTCGGCAAGCCGACAATGGCGCAGAATCCGGATTACGCCAGCAACGAGAAGCGGCTCGCCAATCAGCCGAAGCTCAAGGCCGAGATCGAAAGTCTGCTCAAGGTCAAACCAACGGCCCATTGGTTGACCGTATTCGAGCAGGCGGGCATTCCCGCCGGACCGATCAACAATATCGAGCAGGCGCTTGACCATCCGCAGGTTGCTGCGCGCAACATGCTGGTCACGGTCGACGATCCGAAATCCGGTACCTTGAAGCTCGCCGGCAATCCGATGAAAATCTCGGGTATGGACGATCCGCCGATGCGCGCACCGGCGCCCGATCTCGATGCGGATCGCGCCGCGATTCTGAAAGAGCTGGGGCTTTAATCCAGCAACGCCCTGCCCTAAATTCGCGCTCTGTCATGATCTTCGCAGCGCGGCCCGCCGATGGTGCTTAGGAAGAAACATCGTCTTCGTCGCGTGCTCGCCGTTGTGGTCATCGCGTTGGCCGCGATTGTCGCCGGCGGCTGGCTTTATCTTCGCAGCTCGTTACCGCAGACCGACGGCACGATCGTCATCGGCGGCTTGAGCGCGCCGGTTTCGATCACGCGCGACGCGCACGGCATCCCGACCATCGTCGCCAAGACCGATACCGATGCCGCCTTCGCGCTCGGTTATGTCCATGCGCAGGATCGTCTGTTTCAGATGGATCTGATGCGCCGCTACGGCGCCGGCCGTCTGGCCGCGTGGTTCGGTGCCGTGGCGCTGCCGGCCGACCGCTTCACGCGCACGCTCGGCTTCTATCGCGCCGCCGAGGCGCAGTATGCGCACCTGTCGCCCGAGGTGCGCGGTATCCTCGATGCCTACGCAGCCGGCGTGAACGCCTGGATCGCGACGCGGCCCGGCGCGCTGCCGCCGGAATACGCCGCACTGCGCGTCGGCATCGAGCCATGGCGGCCGGCTGACACGTTGGTCTGGGGCAAGATCATGGATTTGCAACTCACCGCGAATTTCCGTGGCGAGTTGCTGCGCGCGCGGTTGTTGCAGAGACTGACGCCGGCCGAACTCGCCGTACTTTATCCACCCTATCCCGCCGATGCGCCGGTTACTGGCAAGCAGGCGGCGCTCGATCACACGCTGCTCGATCGGCTCGTCGCCGCCTTGCCGTCAGGTTCGGCCGAGCCGACGCGCGCATCGAACAACTGGGTCGTCGCCGGGTCGCGTACCGTTTCGGGTAAGCCGCTACTCGCCAACGACACGCATCTCGGTTTGAATTCGCCAGGTGTGTGGTACCTGGCGCGGATTGAAGTCGGCGGTCAGACGCTGGCTGGCGTGACTGCCCCCGGCACGCCGTTCGTCGTCGTCGGCCATAACCGGCGCATCGCCTGGGGCTTCACCACCACGGCCAGCGATGTCGAGGACCTGTTCATCGAGCAGACCGATCCGAAAGACCCCACGCATTACCTCGCGCCCGGTGGTCCGCTGCCATTCGTCACGCGGTCGGAGACCATTGGCGTCCGCGGTGGCGCGCCGGAGACACTAACCGTGCGCTCGACGCGCCACGGGCCTGTGATTTCTGACCTCGCAAACTGGAACGCCGGCGACGGTAAGGTGCTGGCGCTGCAAACCACCTGGCTCACCGACGACGACAGTACGCCGGATGCGCTGTGGAACTTGTCGCATGCAAGCAACTGGACGGAATTCCGCACGGCGATGCGCGATTTCGTCGCGCCGCAGCAGAACATCGTCTATGCCGATGTCGACGGAAATATTGGCTTCATTGCGCCGGCGCGCGTGCCGATCCGCGCGAAAGGCAACGGCTGGTTGCCGGCGCCAGGCGCGACCGGTGCTTACGACTGGACCGGTTTCGTGCCCTTCGATGATTTGCCACAGGTCTACGACCCGCCCTCCGGACGGCTGGCTAGCGCCAACAACCGGATCGTCGCCAAAGGCGACTTCTATCTTGGCCGTGATTGGGACTTGCCGTATCGCGTCGAGCGCATCCGCGCACTGCTCGACACGACGCCGAAGCAGAGTCCGGCGACCGCGGCGGCCATGCAAGCCGATGTGTTCTCGTCGATGGCGCACGAGCTGCTGCCTTTGATGCTGCACGAAGCGCCCCGACGCACGAACGACACGGCAGTGATCGACAAGCTCGCCGCGTGGGACGACCGCATGGACCGCGCACGCAGCGAACCGTTGATCTTCGCCGCGTGGCTGCGCGAGATCACGCGCGCGCTATTCGAGACCAAGCTCGGTCCGCTGTTGCCGGATTATTGGTCGGTGCGGCCCAAGGTCGTGCAGGAGATACTCGTCGATCATCCGGATTGGTGCGGCGCTGGCGGCTGTCCGGCGCTGCTCGCGGCGGCACTTGATCGCGCGCTCGCCGATCTGCGCCGACGTTACGGCGACAACATGGACGCTTGGCGCTGGGGTGACGCCCATCCGGCACGGTTGCGTCATCCGCTGTGGTCGCGCTTGCCGGTGCTTGATCACGTGTTGACGCCGACCATCGCCGCGCCTGGTGCCAGCGACACGCTCGACGCCGGCGCGTTCGCAATCAGCGACGACACAAATCCCTTCGGCGACCGGCTTGGTCCGGTGATGCGGATGATCGTCGACATGGCGCATCCCGAGACGGCGCAATTCATGATCGTGCCGGGTCAGTCGGGTAATCCGCTGTCGCCGCATTGGGCCGATCTGCTGACGTCGTGGCGCGACGTGCGCTACCTCACGTTCGACGACGACGCGAGCGGCGGCCGACTTGTCCTGACGCCGCACTAACCTTCGACGATGTAGAGGCGGCCTTTCGATGTCGCCTGCCGGACCTTCACCGCCGCCTGGTAGTCGGGCGAGCGATAGAATTTCTCCGCCGCGTCGACATTGGGAAACTCGACGATCACGACGCGCTTCGGCTTCTCGCCTTCCAGCGAAACCGTGCGGCCGCCGCGCGCGAGAAATCGGCCACCGTGGCGTTGAATGGAGTCCCCGGCCATCTTCTTGTAGGGCTCGTAACCGCCGGCATCGGTCACGTCGATCTCGGCCACGATATAGGCTGGCATTGCTGATCCTCCGGTTGTTGGCCAAGACTGTAGCGCCGCACGCGCATCGCTCGCCACTCCGCCAGCACGACAAGATAACTCAAACGATTCGTCGCCGCGCCGTGTCGTGCCGCGATTCGTAGAAATTGTGTGCATCACGCCTTGCATCGCCGTCACGGCAAGTCATAATTGAAGTGTCGCAGAGGTTTGATCGCATGCCCGAAGGCCGTTCCGATGGCATACCAGGTGCCGTAAGCAAAACGACGCCGGCACACATCACTACGGCGCTCGCACCGCCGCATCACTTCTTCACCACCGGTACGCTGCCCTGTCCCTATGTCGAGGGACAACACGAACGCAAACTCGTCGTCGAGTTGTTCGGAAACGGCGCGCCGGACTTCTACAACAATTTGTCACGCGCCGGTTTCCGCCGGAGCCATTCGCTCGCGTATCGTCCGGCGTGTGCCGATTGCGGGCGGTGCGTGCCGGTGCGCATTCCGGTTGCGGAGTTTTTGGAGAGCCGTTCGCTGCGTCGCATCCGCAACGCCAATCGCGATCTCCAGGCCGACGCTGGCATTGCGCGTGCCGATCACGACCAATTCCGTCTGTTCCAGCACTATCAGCGATCGCGCCACGCTGAAAGCGACATGGCGGCGATGACCTACACCGATTATCGCGCCATGGTCGAAGACACGCCGTTGACGACGGTGCTCATTCGGTTGCGCGACCGCAACGGCGCCCTCCATGGTGCATGCCTTGCCGATCTGCTCGATGACGGGGTTTCGGCCGTCTACAGCTTCTACGATCCGGCCGAAAGCAAACGCGGCCTCGGCACGATGTTGATTTTGTCGCTGGTCGACGAGGCGCGGCGGCGGCGGTTGCCCTATGTCTATCTTGGCTACTGGATCGCCGAGAGTTCCAAGATGGCCTACAAGGCGCGCTTCCGGCCGCTTGAAGCGCTCGGATCGGGCGGTTGGCGGCGGATTCTGGCTTAAGCTGAAAAATTAGTGCGGTGATGGTCGGAACTCAGGTGATACGTCACCTGAATCGACTCGTATCACGCCGTTGATATTAAAAGATTCTATTCGGCAGCTTGCCGGCGACCGAGTCGACGCAGGCAGCGGTCGATCCACAGCGCGGTGACCTTTTCCTCGAGCGTGTTTTGCCGGAGTCGAGCGCGCAGGACGCCGAAATCGACATGCTCAAGCGGCTGATCCTGGTTGAAGCAGGTGAACACCACGGTTTCGTCGCCGGTGATCGGGTTCTTCTGCACTTGCAGGCACTGGGCGCAGATTTCCTTCATCATGCACTGCATCGGCGAGTTGATCGACGCAATGCCGACCGCTTCCGGCCGGATATAGGGCTTGAGGGCGCCTTCCCGCGCCTTCGCGACCGCCGCCATCATGCCGTCGGAGCCGATGACGATCAGGCGGTCGACCGCTTGCAGCGGAATCGGCGTCGCGCCGAGCTTACCGGCGCCATAGGCCGCAATGCCGGCGACGATATTACCGACGAACGCTCTGTCCTGCGGCCGTGTCGGCGTGAAGCCGGGCGCCTGGTCGCAGCACCAGACGATCGTGTCGGCGCAGGATTCGATCTCCGCCACCTTGTAGCGGTCCTGCACGTGCTTGTAGCCGGCGAAATAGAGCACGCGTGAGCCGGCCTCGCGCAGCGCCTTGCCGATCGACAGCAGCACTGCGTTGCCAAGGCCACCGCCAACCAACAGCACGGTCTCGCCGGCCGGTGTCTCGGTCGGCGTGCCGGTCGGTCCCATCAGGATCACCGGCTCGCCTTTTTCAAGAACGGTGCAAAGGTCAGACGAGCCGCCCATCTCGAGCACGATGGTCGACAACAGCCCCTTGTCGCGGTCGACCCAGGCGCCGGTCAACGCGAGCCCTTCCATGGCCAGGCTGGTGCCGTCGGCGTGGGGCGCCAGCGCCTCGTAGTTCTGCAAGCGATAGAACTGACCGGGGTGGAAGGCGCGCGCCGCGATCGGCGCGTGGACGACGACTTCGACGATTGTCGGTGTCAGCCGGACGACTTCGTGCACCGTCGGTCGCAGCTCGCGGTTGAGGCGCGCCACCAATGACTCGGTCGACGCCGGCGACGGCTTGCGCCGCGCCAGCACGCGGCTGACCACCGGATAGCCCTGTTTGGCGCCGCCCATCGCCTTGACGACGTTGCCGGCAAACGACGGATGCAAATCGCCGAAGAAGCTGATGGCGCGGCCATCGGGCCGTGCGCTCATCAGCACGCGCACCTGTGTCGGCTTGGCGACGGCTTCGGGCTTCGCGGGATGGCCGTTCTCGTCGTAGGCCTGGAAATAGCGGCCGTCGAGCTTGACGTTGTGCGGGTCTTCGCGGCCGAGCACGGTATTGGGCTGCGTTCCGGCGGCAACCAGGATGGTCTTGGCCGGCAACGTCACGCGCCCGTCGGTGGCGACCATCTTGCGGATGGCATCGTCGTAGCGCCATTTCTGCAAGGTGATGGTTTCCGCGTGGCCGAACCGGTCGACGCCGACGGATTCGGGCGCGAGCATCTCGGCGAAGCGGATGCCCTCTTCCATCGCTTTGGCGACTTCTTCGTGATTGAGCGTATAGCTCGGCGCGTCGATCAACCGCCGGCGATAGGCGATGGTGACGCCGCCCCATGAATCGATGAGCGCCGCGAGGCGCGGTTGCCGCTTCTCCCGTGCCGCGGCTTCGCGTTCGGTGCGCAATGCGCGCGCATGCGCGATGAATTCGGCAGCCGCCGTCGCGTCTTCGTCGGACCATTCGGCGCGCACCGTCGCTTCGCCGCGCTCGGCAACCAGCGTCTCGTAGCGGGCGAGGAATTTCTCGACCTGGACGGCGTAATAGGCGAGCGATTCCGTCGCCGTGTCGATCGCCGTCAGGCCGCCGCCGATCACCACCACCGGCAGGCGCACCGTCAGATTGGCGATGCTGCTGGTTTTGGCGGCGCCGGTAAGCTGCAGCGCCATGAGAAAGTCCGATGCCTGACGGACGCCGCGCGCCAGTCCGTTCTTCATCGGCACGATGGTTGGTTTGCCGGCACCCGCGCACAGCGCGATGTGATCGAAGCCAAGCGCAAAGGCGTCGTCGATGGATAGCGTGCCGCCGAAGCGCACACCGCCGAACATGGTGAATTCGGCTCGGCGTTCCAGCAGCAGCCGGATCATCTTGAGGAAGTTCTTGTCCCAGCGAACGGTGATGCCGTACTCGGCGACACCGCCGAAGCCGGCCATCAAGCGGTCGTCGAGCGATTCGCGGATCTCGGCGACGTCGCGGATCGGCTTGAACGGATGGCGTGCGCCGGCGAGATCGGTGCCGGAGAATTCGACCGGCAGCGGCTCGATCTTGAGTCCATCGATGCCGGCCACGGTATGGCCGTCGTTCATCAGATGATGTGCCAAGGTGAAACCAGCCGGCCCCAACCCGACCACCAGCACCGAATAACCGCTCCGCACCTTTGGCACCGGCCGACGCAGGTTGAGTGGATTCCAGCGCGTCAGCAGGCTGTAGATCTCGAAACCCCACGGCAACTCGAGCACGTCCTTGAGCGTGCGGGTTTCGATCTGCGGAATATCGACCGGCTCCTGCTTCTGATAGATGCAGGCCTTCATGCAGTCGTTGCAGATGCGGTGGCCGGTACCGGCCACCATTGGATTGTCGACAACGGCGATGGCAAGCGCGCCGATCGTTTGGCCGCGCGCCTTCACCAGATTCATTTCCGAGATCTTCTCTTCCAAGGGACAGCCGGCCAGCGTCACGCCGAAGACGCTCTTCTGGAACGCGCCGGTCTTCTTGTCCTTGAGGCCGTGCGAGCAGCTGTCCTTGCCCTGCTCGTGGCACCAGATGCAGTAGTTGGCGTTGTCGAGTGCGCCCAGCAGGTCGGTGCCTTGATCGGTGAGCTTGAAGCCGTCGCGTTGGCGCCATTTCGCCTGCGGGTAGCGATCGACCGTGGTGCCGGCGACAGCGTGCTTCTCGACATGCACCAAATTGAGCATGTCGAGTTTGTGCGGCTGCTTGAACAATACGCCGGCGTTGTGGGCCGCGCGGCCTGCCGGCGACAAAGTCGCCCAGGCGGCGTAACGCGCCGCCAGCTCAAGATTGGCTGCGTTGGGGGTTTCGTCGTCGAGCCAGCGTGCGACATGGCGCGCGAAGCTGAGTTCGGTCAACGGCTCGCCGAAGCGCTTGGCGAGATCTGCAGCGAGCGCCGGACCATCGATCGCCGCAGCCTGCTCCGGCGTCACGCCTTTGGTCGCGCGGCGTTGCACGAACAGGCGCTTTACCGCATGCATCGGCGCCAGCGCATCGTGACGCGCTTGCAGCGCGCGTACCTCGCGACCAATGCCGAACAGCATGCCGATGAAATCGTCGAGATGCGGCGCGAGGTCGATCAGCAGTGCCGATTCGTCCTTGGCGGCGAGCGCGTCGGTATTGGCGCGCGCCGCGACGAGACGCTCGCGCAACGGCGCGTCGGCCTCGCCGAGATGTTCCAGGAACGCGTCGTCCACCGTCGCCAGGCCCTCGCGGCGATAGAGGTCGCCGAAGGCCAGGCCGTATTTCAATTCGAGTTCGGCCATTGCTCGCAGTATCGACGGGCGCTTTGCCCGTTAAAACCCCAAATTTTGTGTGGAAGTGCGCAAATTCCAGTCGCCGCAGTGGAGTTTTCTAATCGAGTGTCGCGCCAAGGGGAAGGTGAAGATGCTGTGTGATTTTGCCGCGTCTCAATAACCGAGCGCCATGCCGTCCTTGCGGGGATCGGAAGCGCCGGTGAGCGAGCCGTTCGCGTGGTCGATCCAGATCGCCTGCGCGCCGCCGAGTGGCTTTTGCGGCCGCACGATTTTATGGCCGCGGCGCGCCAGATCGTTGGCAACGTCTTCGGGGATGCCGCGCTCGAGCTGCAACACGCCATCGATTGCGAAGCTGCGCGGCTCCTCGGCCGCCGCCTGCGGATCGAGTCCACGGTCGAGTATCTGCGACAGATAATGCGCGTGGCCGTTGGCCTGATAATGACCACCCATCACACCAAAAGGCATGACCGCGCAGCCACTTTTCATCAGCATGCCGGGAATGATGGTATGCAGCGGCCGCTTGTGGGGTGCGATGGCGTTGGGATGGCCGGACACCGTGCGAAAAGTTTTGCCGCGACTGTGCAGCAGCACGCCGCTCTGCGGCGCCATGATGCCGGTGCCGAACGTGTCGAACAGCGAATTGATGAACGAGATGCAATTGCGGTCGCGATCGACGACGCAAAGATAGACCGTGTGCTTGTGCTCGGCGAATTCAAGCGACGCCGGCGTGCCGGCCCGGTCCATGCGGATCGCCGCGCGCACGATCCGCGCCCATTCTTCCGACAACAATCGTTCGACCGGCACTTTGACGACGGCCGGATCGCCGAACACGGCGTCGCGCTCGGCATACGCCGCTTTCGCGGTCTCGGCCAAAAGATGGATCCGATCGGCCTCCGAAAGTTTACCCTCGCCGAGATCGTAGCCCGCGAAGACACGCAGCATCATCAACGCGGCGAGGCCCTGCCCGTTCGGCGGACACTCGAAGACATCGTAGCCGCGGTAGTCAGTCGAAACCGGCGTCACCCATTCCGAGCGCTGCGCGGCGAAATCTTCGACAGTGTGCAGGCCGCCAAGCGCGTTGAGCTTGGCGACGATATCCTGCGCCACCGGGCCTTCGTAAAAGCCTTTGCGACCGTCGCGTGCGATGCGCTTGAGCGTCGCCGCGAGCGCCGGAAATTTCAGCGTGTCGCAGACGCCGGGCAGCTTGCCGTTCGGCTTCAGGATTTTGGCCGCATCGGCATCGTGCTCGAATTGCGCATGCTCGAGCGCGAAATCGAACGCGACGCGCGGCGCGAGACGCATACCGGTTTCCGCAAGCCGGATCGCCGGCTGCAGAAGCTCGGCCCAGTCCTTCGTGCCATATTCGGCGTGCAGCGTGAGCCACGCATCCACCGCACCGGGCACGGTGACGGCATGCGGCGAACGCGACGTGATCGCCTTGATACCGCGCTCGACATACCACGAAACTTGCGCCTTGCCCGGCGCACGGCCGGAACCGTTGAGCGCCTTCGGCAATCCGGCGCGCGGCGAATAAAGCACGAAGCAATCGCCGCCGAGACCGGTCATCTGCGGCTCGGCCACGCACAACAGCGCGGACGCCGCGATCGCGGCATCGACGGCGTTGCCGCCGCCGCGCAGCACTTCGATCGCCGTCAGCGTCGCCAGCGGATGCGAGGTTGCCGCCATGGCTTCGCCGGCGATAACCGGCGATCGGCGCGGTTGATGGAAGTCGCGCATGTCGGAGCCGATGCATGGCACCGCCGTCGCAGCGGAGCAAGCGGAAAAGCACCCGCGCCATGAGTCCCGTCCCGCTTGTCGCCCGGCACGCCTTTCCCTACCGTCGCCATCTGACGGTTTCACCAGCTCGGAAGGGGAAGCAGCATGGCCACCGACATCAACACGCCGCAATTCGCTAAAGGCCTCAGCGTTCGCCGCGAGGTGCTCGGCAAGGAGTATGTCGACAAGTCGCTCGCCGACGCTGACGATTTCATGATGGCGTTTCAGAAGATCACCACCGAGTGGTGTTGGGGCGAAGTCTGGGCGCGGCCTGGCCTGCCGCGCAAGACGCGTTCGATGCTCAATTTGGCGATGCTGTCGGCGCTCAACCGGCCGGCCGAGTTGCGTCTTCATCTCCGCGGCGCGCTGACCAACGGCGTCACGGTCGAGGAGATCAAGGAGATTTTCCTCCAGGTCGCCATCTATTGCGGCATACCGGCAGCACTCGAAAGTTTCAAAACGGCACGCGAAGTGTTCAAAGAGCACGGCAAGGCCTAGGTCGCGGCCGAGGCATCGCGCCAGTGCATTCCGCACCGGTGATTTCGTGGCTTGCTCCGGCGCACGGTCCTGCCTAGCTTCGGCGTTGCCGGGGACCCGGGAGGCACGCCATGATGGACGCCTATATTTACGACGGCTTGCGTACGCCGATTGGCCGGCACGCCGGCGTGCTAGCACCGGTACGGCCCGACGATTTGCTCGCCGGAGTCATCGCCGCCGTCATCAAACGAAATCCCTTCAAGCCCGAGCAATACGAAGACGTCGTCGTTGGTTGCACCAACCAGGCGGGTGAAGATGCGCGCAACGTCGCGCGGCACGCCGGACTGCTCGCCGGGTTGCCGGTCGAGACCGCTGGCCAGACAGTGAACCGCTTATGCGGCAGCGGTCTCGCCGCGGTGCTCGATGCGTCGCGCGCGGCGACCTGCGGCCAAGGCGACCTGTTCATCGCCGGTGGCGTCGAAAGCATGAGCCGCGCGCCGTTCGTCATGTCGAAAGCCGAGAGCGCCTATAGCCGCGACGCCAAGCTGTTCGACTCCACCATCGGCGCGCGCTTTCCCAATCCCAAGGTGGCGAAACAATTCGGCCAGGACACGATGGCGGAAACCGCCGACAACGTTGCGCGCGATCACGGCATTTCGCGCGCCGACAGCGATCGCTTCGCTCTCGCCTCGCAGGAAAAATACGCCAAGGCCAAGGCGGCGGGATTTTATACCGACGAACTTCTGCCGGTTGCCGTCGCTGCCAACAAGAAAGGTGCTAGCGTCACCGTCGACCAGGATGAGCATCCGCGACCGAACACGACGCTCGATCGGCTGGCCGAACTCAAGCCGCTGTTCGCGAACGGCGTCGTGACCGCCGGTAACGCGTCGGGCATCAACGACGGCGCTGCTGCGCTGCTCATCGGCTCGCGTGCGCTTGGCGAGAAAGCCGGCAAGGCGCCGCGAGGGCGCATCGTTTCGGGTGCCGTTGCGGGCGTGCCGCCGCGCGTCATGGGTCTTGGTCCGGTGCCGGCGTCGCAAAAGGCGCTCGCACGCGCTGGCCTCACGCTCAAGGACATGGACGTGATCGAATTGAATGAGGCGTTTGCCACCCAGGTGCTCGGCTGTCTCAAGTTGATGGGCTTG
>DATEMD010000167.1:0-9260 GCA_035275845.1 Allostellaceae bacterium
CACTTATTTCACTTGGCGCAACGACAAGACCGAACTGACCGACTACTTCACCGAGCTGACGCGTGGCGAGGTGCGCGAATATTTCCGCCCTCACCTTTTCACCAATACGCCCGACATCCTGCCGCGTTTTCTCCAGACCGGCGGTGTGGCGGCGTTCCGTATCCGCGCCGCACTCGCGGCCACGCTCGGCGGCCTGTGGGGCATCTATAACGGCTTCGAGCTGTGCGAGAACCGCGCGCTGCCGGATTCCGAGGAATACGCCGATTCCGAGAAATACGAATACAAGGTGTGGGACTGGGATCGGCCAGGCAACATCAAACCGTTCATCGCCGAACTCAACCGCATCCGACGCGAGAACACCGCCTTCACCGACGGGCTCAACCTGGAATTTCTGACAGCGGATAATCCGCGTATGCTGTTCTACGCCCGCATGCCGGTGGATGCGCATGAGAGCGTCTTCATTGCCATCAGCCTCAATCCTGCCGGCGACGAGGCGGCGACCATCGACATACCCTTAACGCGCCTGGGGCTCGGCAACGATGCGCGTTTCGTCGTCCGCGATCTGTTCACCGACGAGACCCTGCAATGGAACGGCGCGCGGCAGTCGATCTGGATCGGGCCAGGCCGACCGATCTTTGCCTTCAAGCTGGCGGGGCCCGGCGATGCCTGACGTCACGGCGCGGACCGCCATACCCGAGGCCCGGGTCCAGTCCGACGCGCCGGATTGGTACAAGGACGCCATCATCTACGAGCTGCACGTCAAGGCGTTCTTCGATGCCAACAACGACGGCATTGGCGACCTCCCCGGCCTGATCGCCAAACTCGATTATCTTCAGGATCTCGGCGTAACCGCCATTTGGTTGCTGCCGTTCTTTCCATCGCCGTTCCGCGACGACGGTTACGACGTGTCGGATTATCGCAATATCCATCCGGCCTACGGCACGCTGCGCGATTTCGGCCAGCTCGTGCGTGAAGCGCATCGCCGCGGCATGCGCATCATCGTCGAGCTGGTCGTCAATCACACGTCGGATCAACACCCGTGGTTCCAACGCGCTCGGCAGGCGAAGCCCGGCTCGGTCTATCGCGACTATTACGTCTGGAGCCAGACCGAGGACAAATACAAGAGCACGCGCATCATCTTCAACGACACCGAGAAATCGAACTGGACGTGGGATCCCGTTGCCGGCGCGTTTTACTGGCATCGGTTCTTCTCGCACCAGCCGGATCTCAATTTCGACAACCCACATGTCGTTCGCTCGGTGCTGAACAACATGCGATTCTGGGCGGACCTCGGCGTCGACGGATTCCGTCTCGACGCCGTGCCATACCTTTGCGAGCGCGAGGGCACGGGCAACGAAAATCTCCCCGAGACGCATGCGGTCATCAAGCAGATGCGCGCGCAGCTCGACAGCGAGTTCCCGAACCGGCTGTTCCTGGCCGAGGCCAACCAGTGGCCGGAGGACGTGAAGGAGTATTTCGGCGACGGTGATGAATGTCATATGGCATTCCACTTCCCGCTGATGCCGCGCATGTACATGGCGATCGCGCGCGAGGATCGCCATCCGATCACCGACATTCTGCGTCAGACGCCGGAAATTCCTGAATCCTCCCAATGGGCAATCTTCCTGCGCAATCACGATGAATTGACGCTCGAAATGGTGACCGACAGCGAACGCGACTATCTGTGGTCGACCTACGCCGCCGACCGCCGGGCGCGGCTCAATCTCGGCATCCGCCGGCGGCTCGCACCGCTGATGGAGAACGACCGGCGCCGCATCGAGTTGATGGTCAGCTTGCTGCTGTCGCTGCCGGGCACGCCAATTCTCTATTACGGCGACGAGATCGGCATGGGCGACAATATCTATCTCGGCGACCGTGACGGCGTGCGCACACCGATGCAATGGACCCTCGACCGCAACGCTGGCTTCTCGCGCGCCGACCCGGCCTCGCTCTACCTGCCGCCGATCATGGATCCCGTCTACGGCTATCAGGCCGTCAATGTCGAGGCGCAGGCGCGCAATCTGACATCACTGCTCAATTGGATGAAACGGCTGATCGCGGTCCGCAAATCGCTCAAGGTCTTCGGTCGCGGCACGCTGGCGTTCCTCTACCCGTCGAACCGCGCGGTTATCGCCTATCTGCGCCAGTACGAGGATTACACCGTCCTTTGCGTGTCGAACCTGTCGCGTTCGGCGCAGGCGGTCGAGCTCGATCTGTCCGCATTTGCCGGTCGAATTCCCGTCGAGTTGCTCGGTCAGACGGCGTTTCCGATGATCGGCGACGGATTCTACACCGTCACGCTGCAAGGTCACGGCTTCTATTGGTTCCAGCTGGCGTTGCCGGTTCAGGGATCGCTAGCGACCGTTCGCACCCGCGACCTCGATACGCTCGTCGCACCGGGCGGCCTGGCAACGGCGATCGAGGGGCGCAACCGCGGCATTTTCGAGCGCGATATCCTGCCTCAATTTCTCGCGGAGCATCGCTGGTTCGCCCATAAAAGCGAGCGCACGTTCACCACCAGCCTCTTGTGGTCGACAACGTTCCGGCTCGGTGAGCGCGATTGGCTGTGGAGCATTGCCGAAGCGCGCGGCCGGCATTTTACGGCGCGTTACTCGTTGCCGCTGATGGACGAATGGCAACCGCCGGCGGTACCGGCGCCCGCCGTCACGCTGGCCAAGCTTCGCCACGGTCCGCGCGAGGGATATTTGACCGATGCGTTGCACAGCGAGGCCTTCGTCGCCGCCACCGTCGCCGCCGTGCGCGACGCACGCACGGTCGAAACCCCGCAAGGACGGCTGGCTTTCCGACCGAGCCAAGCGTTCGCCAACCAGCCGTGGCCCGAGCAGCCGGTTATCCGCATCGGTGGCGTCGAGCAATCGAACAGCTCGGCGGTCGTCGAAGGCGCCGCAATCGTCAAGTTCTATCGCCAAGTCACGCCGGGCACCCACCCCGAGATCGAGATCGGCACGTTCCTCACGGAACGGGTCGGCTTCAAGAGCGCGCCGCCGCTTCTCGGCCATATCGCGCTGATCGAAACGGACGGCCGCGAGACGGCGCTCGGCGTGCTCCACAGCTGGGTCCAGAACCAGGGCGACGCGTGGTCCTATACGCTCGGATATCTTGCCCGGTTCCTCGAGGAATCGCGGGTCGCGCCGGTGGTCGAGCCGAACGCATCGAACGACGCCCACGCCGTCTATCGCTCGCAAATCGAACAACTGGCGTTGCGGACAGCCGAATTACATCGCGCGTTCGACGTCGAGACCGGCGACGAAGCCTTTCGCACCGTGCGGGCCATGCCGTCGGAGGTCATGGGCTGGGGCGACGATATCGCCCGCACGCTCAGCGAAACGTTCGAGCGGCTTTCGCGCAGCCACGCCACCTCCTCAGGCGAAGCCGGCGCATTCGCGGCCGAGCTTCTCGAGCGCAAGGATGCGATCATCGCGCAGGTTCGTGCACTCGCCGCAGTCGACTGCGACATCGTGCTGTCACGGCTGCATGGCGACTACCACCTTGGCCAGATCCTCGTCGTGAAGAACGACGTTGAGATCGTCGATTTCGAGGGGCCGCCGCAGCTGCCGCTCGATCAGCGCCGTCGCAAGCATTCGGTTCTTCGCGACGTCGCCGGCATGCTGCGCTCGCTCGACTATGCCGCCTGGACCGCGCTCGAACATGCCACCGCCAATCAACCCGATCTGCGCAACGATCTGCTCAAGGCCGTCCTGTTCTGGCGCGACGATGCCACCCGCAGCTTCCTCGACGCCTACAGCCGTGCCATCGCTGGGTGCCCGCTATGGCCGGCCGATGACGAGGTTGCGCGCCGGCTGCTCACCTTGTTCCTCATCGAGAAGGCCGCCCTCGAAACCGCTTACGAACTCGGGAACCGCCCCGACTGGATCGCCATTCCGTTGCGAGGGCTGAAAGCACTGATCTCGCCATGACGCTTGCATCGCCCGCCCTCGATCGCGAGGCTGATGCGATCCTTCGGGGCGACCACACCGATCCGTTCGCCTATTTGGGACCTCATCTGACCGGTTCCGGCTTTGTCGTGCGGGCGTTCCTGCCCGACGCAATCGGTCTCGAACTCATCGATCCGGCAACCGGCCAGGCGCTAACGTCGGCGCGCCCCGTGCCCGGGAGCGGCGGATTTTTCGTCGTGCCGTTAGCCGCACCGCCGCCACATCGATATCGATTCCGTACCGCCTGGCGCGACAGTAGCGCCGAATTCGTCGATCCATATCAGTTCGGCCCATGGCTCGGCGAAATGGACCTTTATCTCCTGCGCGAAGGCACGCATTTCGAGGCCTATCGGCGGTTTGGCGCGCATTGCGTCACCGTCGACGGGATCGCGGGGGTCGTCTTCTGCGTCTGGGCGCCGAATGCCAAGCGCGTCAGCGTCGTCGGCGACTTCAATTTCTGGGATGGGCGGCGTCACGTCATGCGGCTCCATCCGGGTGCCGGCATCTGGGAGCTGTTCGTGCCCGGCCTCGACGAGGGCGTGCGCTACAAATACGAGATCAAGGACCATGCCGGCGCAATCTTGCCGCTGAAGGCCGACCCCGTCGCGTACGCCGCCGAACGACCGCCGGCAACCGCGTCGGTCGTCGCAAAGATCGACCATCATCGCTGGGAAGACGGCGCCTGGATGGCCGAGCGCACCGGCCGGAACCCTTACAACCGGCCGATGGCGATTTACGAAGCGCATCTCGGCTCATGGGGGCGGCGCCCAGAGGAAGGCAATCGCGTTCTAACCTATCGCGAGCTGTCCGAGATCCTCGTACCGTACGTCAAGGAGATGGGGTTCACGCATCTCGAGCTCCTGCCGATCACCGAGCACCCCTTCGACGGCTCTTGGGGCTATCAACCGACCGGGCTCTATGCGCCGACCAGCCGTTACGGCAGCCCGACGGACTTTCAATTCTTCGTCGACGCCTGCCATCGCGCCGAGATCGGATTGTTGCTCGATTGGGTCCCGGGTCACTTTCCCAACGACGCGCACGGCCTTGCCGATTTCGACGGCACGCATCTTTACGAACACGCCGATCCGCGGCAGGGGCTGCACCGCGACTGGAACACGCTGATCTACAATTACGGCCGTACCGAGGTCACCGAATTCCTGCTCAACAGCGCATTGCACTGGCTCGATCGCTATCACATCGATGGCCTGCGCGTGGATGCGGTCGCTTCGATGCTCTACCTCGACTACAGTCGCCAGCCCGGCGAATGGGTTCCTAATCGTTTCGGCGGGAACGAGAATCTCGATGCGGTCGCTTTCATCAAGCGACTCAATGAGATTTGCTTCGGACGCTTTGCCGGCATCACGACGATCGCCGAAGAGTCGACGGCATGGCCGCTGGTCTCTCGACCGACTTACAACGGCGGCCTCGGCTTCGGCTTCAAGTGGAACATGGGCTGGATGCACGACACGCTCGAATACATGACGCTCGATCCAATCCATCGGTCGCATCATCACGAGAAGCTGACCTTCGGCCTGCTTTACGCATTCAACGAGAATTTCGTGCTGCCGCTGTCGCATGATGAAGTCGTTCACGGCAAACGTTCGATCCTGGGCCGCATGCCCGGCGACCGATGGCAGCGTTTCGCCAATCTGCGCGCCTATTACACCTTTATGTACGGACATCCAGGGAAGAAGCTCTTGTTCATGGGCAACGAGTTCGCCCAGGAAAACGAGTGGAACCACGATCACAGCCTCGATTGGCACCTGTTGGCCGACCCGCTGCACCAGGGTGTCAGCGCGCTCGTCCGCGACCTCAATAGGCTGTACCGGCAGTTGCCGATGCTGCACGAACTCGACCACGAGCATGACGGATTCGAATGGATTGACGCTTCGGATCGCGCCGCCAGTGTCTTGTCGTTTCAGCGCAACGGCCGGACGGCCGGCACCCACATCGTCGTCGTTGTCAATTTTACCCCGATGGTCCGCCATGGATACCGCATCGGCGTTCCATCGGGCGCGCCGTACCGCGAGATCCTCAATTCGGACGACCCCCGTTATGGCGGCAGCGGCGTTTTGAATGCGGGCGTCCTCACGCCCGATGCTTTGCCATGGCACAGCCGCAATCAATCGCTCGCACTGACGCTGCCGCCGCTGGCGGCGGTCTTCCTGGCTCCTGTGGAGAATTGACCGATGGCGGCGCGGCTCGGGACCGGACGGCCCTATCCCCTTGGCGCGCATTGCGACCCGCGTGGCGCGAATTTCGCGCTATTTTCGGCGCACGCGGAAAAGGTCGAGCTTTGCCTGTTCGACGCCAACGGCCGGCACGAAACCGATCGCCTGCCCTTGCCCGAGAACACCAACGGCGTCTGGCACGGCCATTTAGCCGAGGCCTATCCCGGGTTGCTTTACGGCTACCGCGTGCACGGGCCGTACGCGCCGGAGCACGGTCACCGCTTCAATCCGAACAAGCTGCTGCTCGACCCCTATGCGCGCGACATCGTCGGCGAGCTGCATCTGAGCGACGCGCATTTCGGTTACCGTGTCGGCAGCGCGCGCGGTGATCGCTCGTTCGATCGACGCGACAACGCACGGGTGATGCCGAAGTGCCGGCTGATCGACGATAACTTCCACTGGGGCGACGACCGACGGCCGCACCGCCCCTTGTGCGACAGCGTCATCTACGAACTGCACGTCAAGGGTTTCACCAAGCTCCATACCGGCATCGCTGAATCCATGCGTGGCACATTCGCAGCGCTACGCACGCCGGAGGTCATCGACCATCTGCGCCATCTCGGCGTCACCGCGGTCGAATTGCTGCCGGTGCATTACGCCGTCGACGATCGCCTGCTGATCGAGCGCGGGCTGCGCAATTTCTGGGGCTACAACACGATCGGTTATTTTGCACCCGATCGGCGTCTGCTCGGCGGCGGCGACGGCGAATTCAAACGGATGGTCGCCGCGCTGCATGCCGCGGGGATCGAGGTCATCATCGACGTCGTGTACAATCACACGGCGGAAGGCAACGAACTGGGGCCGACACTTTGCTTCCGCGGCATCGACAATCTTTCCTACTACTGGTTGTCGCCCGACGACCCGCGCCGCTACGTGGATGTCACCGGCGTCGGCAATTCGCTGCGCTTGAACCATCCGCGCGTGCTCCAGCTTGTCACAGATTCACTGCGTTACTGGGTCGAGGTCATGCACGTCGATGGATTCCGGTTCGACCTGGCGACCACACTGGCCCGTGGACCCAACGGCTTCGATCCGAACAGCAGCTTTCTCGATGCCCTGGGCCAGGATCCGGTGCTGGCGCAGGTGAAAATGATCGCGGAGCCGTGGGATGTCGGCGAAGGAGGCTATCGCCTTGGCGCATTTCCGCCCGGCTGGAGCGAATGGAATGATCGGTTTCGCGACGATCTGCGCCGTTTTTGGCGTGGCGATGGCGGCGTCATCGGCGCCGTCGCGGGCCGCATCGCCGGTTCAGCCGACATCTTCCGGCACGACAATCGCAGGCCGTCAGCAAGCGTCAATTTCGTCACCGCGCATGACGGCTTCACTCTCGCCGACCTGGTCAGCTACAACGCCAAGCACAACGAGGCCAATCGGGAAAATAACGCCGACGGTGCCAACGAGAATCTGAGCTGGAATTGCGGCGCCGAAGGATCGACCGACGACGCCGCGATCGTCGCGCTGCGCAATCGCCAGCGACGCAACTTTCTGGCGTCGCTGCTGTTATCCCTGGGCGTGCCGATGTTGTTAGCCGGCGACGAGATGGGCAACAGCCAAAGCGGAAACAACAACGCCTATTGCCAGGACAACGAGATCGGCTGGGTCGATTGGTCGGGCCTGTGGCAGCCGGGTAGCGACCTGACCACGTTCATCCGGCGCTTGATCGACCTGCGTCACGACCGACACCTGACGCGCGACCGGTTTCTCGACGGCACGGCGATTGCCGACGGGCGCAAGGACATGACGTGGCTGCACGCCGACGGCGCCGAAATGACCGACGCCGATTGGCACGTGCCCGACGTCCGATTCCTGGCGGCCGTGTTCGATGCAACCCGCCAGCCGCTGATGCTGCTGATGAACGCCCACAGCGAGGCAGTGACATTCACCCTGCCCGAGACCCCTAACATCAAAACCTGGCATGTGCAGATCGATACGGCCGCCGACAGCGGCTTCGGCAACGCCGTTTTAGCGGCCGCCGATCAGCTGGCCGTGCAGCCGCGATCGTTGATGGCGCTCGTCGGTGAGCAGGCATAGGCCGCCGTGCGGCGTCAGCATCGCATGGCGTTCGGTGCATCGCTTGACGCGCAAGGCGCGGCCTTCCGCCTCTGGGCGCCCGCGGCGCGGCGCGTCGCGCTGCATCTGCCGGAAACGCGGCGCGATTTCGCCATGACGCCGGCCGACGGCGGCTGGCACATCCTGCGCGTGCCGAATCTGCTCGCTGGCATCGCCTATCAATATGTCATCGATGACACGCATACCGTGCCTGATCCGGCGTCGCGCTTTCAGCCGAGCGACGTAGACGGCCCGAGCGAATTGATCGATCCAGAGGCCTTCGACTGGCCCGACACGGCATGGTGCGGCCGACCGTGGCACGAGGCGGTCATTTATGAGCTGCATGTTGGTGCATTCACGCGCGAAGGCACCTTCGCCGCGGCGGAAGCCGATCTTGCGCGATTGGCCGCCCTCGGCGTCACGGCGATCGAACTCATGCCGCTGGCCGATTTCGCCGGCAAGCGCAATTGGGGGTATGACGGCGTATTGCCCTTCGCGCCGGATTCGCGATACGGCACGCCGGCCGCGCTCAAGCGCTTCATCGCCGCCGCGCATGAGCTTGGCCTGATGGTCTTGCTGGACGTCGTCTACAATCACTTCGGACCCGAAGGCAATTATCTCGGCCTCTACGCGCCCGGGTTCTTCACGCCGGCGCAGACCGGCTGGGGTCCGGCGATCAATTTCGCCGCGCGGCCTGTCCGTGATTTCTTCATCGAGAACGCCCTCTACTGGATTCTCGAATTCAATGTCGATGGCCTGCGTCTCGACGCGGTGCATGCGATTCAGGACGACAGCCGGCCCGACATTCTCGAAGAGTTGGCAGCGCGTGTGCGCTTGGCGGTTCCAGCCGATCGCCACGTCCACCTCATTCTCGAAAACGACGCCAATCAGGCGACCTACCTCCGCCGCGAAGCCGACGATCGCGTCGCTGCCTTTAACGCTCAGTGGAATGACGATTTTCATCACGCCGCGCATGTCATTCTTACGGGCGAGACCGAGGGCTATTACGCCGACTTCGCCGTCG